>JAISKU010000026.1 GCA_031261245.1 Oscillospiraceae bacterium
AAATTGTTGTTCTCGCGCTCGCGCGCTTCCAATCCCGCGCGAATGGACTCATACGCCGTCGGTTCGATATATCGCAGGGACAAGTCCTCAAGCTCCCATTTGACGCGCTGCATACCGAGCCTGTGCGCAATGGGTGCGTAGACCTCCATAGTCTCCATCGACTTTTTGAGCTGTGTCTCCGGCTTCTGATACTCCATTGTGCGCATATTGTGCAGTCTGTCGGCAATTTTTATCAAAATGACGCGGATATCCCGCGCCATAGCCATAAGCATTTTGCGCAGATTCTCCATCTGCTCCTCTTCTTTTGACGTGTAGTGCACGCGCGTCAGCTTTGTGACGCCGTCCACGATGTCCGCGACGTCGGCGCCGAAGAGGCGCGTGAGCTCCTCCTGCGTCGCGGGCGTGTCCTCAATACAGTCGTGCAGGAGCGCGGCGATGAGCGAGTCGTCGTCAAGCCCCATGTCCGCGACGATTCCCGCCGTCTCGAGCGGGTGGGTGACGTAGGGCGAGCCGTCGCGCCGCCTCTGGGACGCGTGGTGGCTTGCCGCGAAGTCAAACGCCGCGCGCAGGCGCACGAAATCCGCCGTCGGATTGTAGGCGCGCACGGTGTCCTCCAAATATCCGTACAGCTCAAGCACTTCGTTCGTAACTGTCGTATTCTGTTCCATTTTGCGTCACCTCCCGTGAGGCAGTCGGTTTACGTCTGCAATGTCGGCTCCCCGGCGATGTGCGGGCGGATGTCCATGACGTGGAGCTGGACGCTTCTGCGGCCGCGGAATTCGTTCACCTGCGGCTCAAACACGATATCGACGGACGCGCCCTCGCATATGCCGAGGCCGTCGGCCTCCGCCCCGAAGAATATGCAGTCGAGCGACGTGCGGTCCTTTTCAATGCGCAGACGCGTGTGCTTCCCGCCGCCGACGGGCGAGAGCAGCGCGACGCGCGCGTCCTTGATGATCATGCGCGGGGGCAGGAAGGCGTTGCCGAAGGGCTCTAAGCGCTCTAAGGCCTCGACGTTCGCCAGCTCAAGCAGGCGGGGCTTCTCAACCTCAAAATCGGCGACGAGCGTCGGAATCGGCGGGATTTTTATCGCCTCGTGGTAGAGCTCACACATGCGGCGGCGGAATTCGTCGATATTCTCACGCAGAATCGTGATTCCGGCGGCCATCTCGTGCCCGCCGTAGTTGACGAGAAGATCCTCGCAGGATTGCAGCGCGGAGTACATCCGGAAGTTCCCGAAGCTGCGGCACGAGCCGCGGCCGATGCCGTCCTCCCCGAGGTTTATCATGACGGCGGGGAACATGAAATGCTCCGCCGTCCTCGCCGCGACGATGCCCATGACGCCCTGATACCAGTTCTCCCCCGACATGATGATCGGGCCCTTGGGCGGCGACTCATACAGGCGGGAGAGCACGCCCGTGAAGATCTCGCTCTCCAGCTCGCGGCGGCGCGCGTTGAGCTCACACAGCTCCGTGGTGAGGCGCGCGGCCTCCTCCTTGTCCTCCGTGAGCAGGATATCGACGGAAAGCGACGTGCGCCCCATGCGCCCCGCGGCGTTCAGGCGCGGAGCGAGCGTAAAGCCGATGGCGGCGGTGTTGATAATGGTGCGCGGCGCGCCCGAGACGCGCATGAGCGCGACGAGGCCGGGCTTGGGATTGGCGGTGAGCTTGGCCAGACCGGCGCGGATTAGCGCGCGGTTCTCCCCGGTGACGGGCATGACGTCCGCGACGGTGCCGATGGCGACGAAGTCGCCGTACTCGCGCAGCAGCGCCGAGGGGGATTTCTCCGGCTCCAGCGCGCAGACGAGCTTGAACGCGACGCCGACGCCCGCGAGCACGCGGTTCGGGTAGACGCTTCCCGGGCGCTTGGGGTCGATGACCGCGACGGCGTCGGGCAGCTCCTCCTTGCACTCGTGATGGTCGGTGATGATCAGGTCGAGGCCGAGAGTTTTCGCGTACTGCGCCTCCTCGACGGCGGTAATGCCGCAGTCCACCGTGACGATGAGGTCGGTGCCGACGGATTTGAGGTAGTCGAGCGCGGGGCGGTTGAGGCCGTAGCCCTCCTCCGCGCGTCCGGGGATATATATCTCGCACTCCGCGCCGCGCGTGCGGAACCAGCTTTTCAGCAGGGCGGAGGCGGTCATGCCGTCCACGTCGTAGTCGCCGTATATCGCGATTTTCTCGCCGCGCCCCAGCGCGAGCTCAATGCGGCGGATCGCGGGCACCATATCGTCGAGCAGCAGGGGGTCGAGGATATCCGAGGGCTTGTCGGTGATGAAATCCACGGCGTCGTCAAACTCCGTAATGCCGCGCGAGCACATGAACACGGCGGAGAGGGGGTTTATGCCGCGCCTGTATAGCTCCGCCGCCGCCTGACGGTCAAAGCCGCGCACAATCCAGTCGTCAAATCGCATAATGCTACCCTTTCTGACGCGCGCCTACATATAGGCCGACGCGAGACGGACAACCCGCCCGTCGATATTAAGCATTTATTATATACCCCGGAGAAACGAATGTCAATAATATTAAACGGGCCGGCTCAATTTTGAGCCGGCCTGTCGGTGAGGTATTTTCGGAGCTTTTCGAGCACTTCCTTGATGTCAATCGGCTTTCCGACGTGGTCGTTCATGCCGGAGTCCAGGCAACGCTCTATATCCTCGCGAAAGACGTTCGCCGTCATCGCGATTATCGGGATTGTTTTCGCGCGCGGGAGGTCGAGGGCGCGTATGCGGCGCGTCGCGCCGTACCCGTCGAGCTCCGGCATCTGCACGTCCATGAAGATCATGTCGTACCGTTCCGGCGAGGCGGCGAATTTCTCCACCGCGACGAGGCCGTTCTCCGCGCAGTCGATGGCGAGGCCGGTGGGCTCCAGCAGCACCTGCACAATCTCGCGGTTTATCTCCACGTCCTCCACGAGCAGGAGGCGGAAAGGCTCAAACCTGTCGATGACGCCGTCCTCCGCCGTTTCCGCGGCGGCCGCGCCGACGCCGAGGCACTCCGCGAGGCAGTCGGCGATGGAGGAGGGAAAAAAGGGCTTCGCGAGGAATTTATCGACGCCGGCGAGCTTCGCCTCGTCCTCAATGCGGCTCCACTCCGTCGAGGAGATCATTATCACGACGCTCGTATCCGCGGCGGCGCTTTTTATGCGGCGCGAGAGCTCCATGCCGTCCATGCCGGGCATACGCCAGTCCACGAAGTAGACGTCGTAGGCTCCGCGCGAGCTGATGAGCTCCAGCGCGCGCTCTCCGCTGTCGGCGACGTCGCAGGCGACCTCCATGCGGCGGAGGATATCCTCAAAATACTCCAGCACCTCGGGCGAGTCGTCCACCGCGAGGACGCGCAGGTTCTGCCTGTTCACGCCGGGGGGCAGCAGACTTTTCGGGGCGGACGCGCCGCGCGCGGCCTGTACGGTGAACGCGAAGGTGGAGCCGTGGCCGAGCTCCGACTCTACCCATATCGCGCCGCCCATCATCTCGATGATGTTCTTTGAGATGGCGAGGCCGAGGCCGGTGCCGCCGAATTTGCGCGAGATGCCGGAATCCGCCTGCTCAAAGGACGTGAACAGGCGGACCTTTTGCTCCTCACTGACGCCGATGCCGGTGTCCGTGACCTCGACCTGAATCGTGCACACGCCGTTCTCCTCCTTGACGAGGCTTGTGTCGAGCGTGATGGTTCCGTGCTCCGGCGTGAATTTCACGGCGTTGGACAGCAGGTTTGTTATGACCTGCGAGAGGCGCTGGTCGTCGCTTATGATATACGGCGGAATCCGGCCGTCGATATGTACGGAGAAGTTCTGGTGCTTCTCATCCACGCGGAAGCTGCTGACATTTACGACCTTTTGCAGCATTTTTTCAAAGCTGAACTCGGTGAAGGAGAGGTCGAATTTGTTCGCCTCGATCTTGGACATGTCGAGAATGTCGTTTATGACGCCGAGCAGGTGCGTGGACGCCTCCTGTATCTTCTCAAAGCAGTAGTCCTTGCGGTCAAGGTCCGCGGCGGACGCGCCGATAGTCGTCATGCCGATGATGGCGTTCATCGGGGTGCGCATCTCGTGCGACATGTTGGACAGGAACGTGCTTTTCGCGGCGTTCGCGCGCTCCGCCTCCTCGCGCGCCGTCTCGATATCCGTGGTGTCGTGGAACACGATCATGACGCCCTCAATGTCGCCGTCGGCGCCGACCATGGGCGCGAAGCTCGCCGTGTATTTGCGCACGTCGCCGTCGCCGCCGATGTCCCCCGAGGACTCCAGCGTGAGCGTTTTGCCGGAGGTCATCGCCTGCTGAAGCATGTCCGCGAGCGCGCCGATGCCCTCCTGCGCCTCGGGCGACGTGTGGCTTCCGAACACCTCCTGAAGCGTCTTGCCGTTTACCGCGTCGAGGCTTGGCATGTGGGTTTTCTTGACGAAAACGTCGGTGCAGTACGCGATTCTGTACGATTTATCGACGAGGATGATGATGTTGGGGCTGTTCCTCAGGAGCAGACCCATGTATTTTTCTAATTTCTCCTGCTCCATGGTGCGGACGGAGAGCTGATTGTCCTTTATAAAGGCGTTGTATTCGTTATATTCCGCGGTGTCGCGCAGCTGCTGTATCTCCCGCGCGTTTTTTCTGTCGCGCTTTTTGAGCTCCGCCTCGCTTTGCTCCAGCTCCGCGACGCGCCGTTGCAGCTGCTCTACAAGTTCGTTATCCGTGTCCGCCAAAATAGCTCCTCCTTATGATTTTAGAAAACACACGCGACGCAGGTGTAGTTGTGAAATCTGTTGTAGGTTTTTCCGTCCTCGCCATAGACCGGACAAATCTCTCCCCCCGAGTACGTGATAACGTAGGGCTGGGATTCGCCGACGGTGCCGATGACCTTGCGTATCTCCTCGTCCTTGTCCGGGGAGAGCATCATATAGCGGCTTACGCACGGGTACATGAGGAAGCCGTTCGCGCCCTCAACCCCCGAAATCTGCGCGAGCGCGGCCTCCGCCGTGCCGATTATGCCGTCGTGATCGACCTGTCCGAGCGAGAGGTACGCGCCGACGGGAATCTCTCCCCCGCACAGCGCGTCGCCGTTTTCAAACACGTTGTACACGCGCAGCGCGACGGGCTTTGAGCCGTTGCCGTAATCGAC
>JAISKU010000029.1 GCA_031261245.1 Oscillospiraceae bacterium
TACATCGACTTTGCGGGTTCTTCCGTTATCCACATGGTCGGCGGTATCACGTCCGTAATCGGCGCGGCGATTCTCGGACCGCGCATAGGCAAGTACGTCAAGGACAGGAAAACAGGCAAGGTAAAGGTCAACGCCATTCCCGGCCACAATCTCACCTTCGCGGCGCTTGGCTGCTTCCTGCTGTGGTTCTGCTGGTACGGCTTCAACGGCGCCGCCGCGACAGACATCACGCAGCTTTCCAACATCCTCGTGAACACGACGCTCTCCCCCGCAATCGCCTCGTGCGCCACGATGATATTCACATGGATCAAAAACGGCAAGCCGGACGTCTCGATGACACTAAACGGCTCTCTCGCGGGACTTGTCGCCATCACGGCGCCCTGCGCGAACGTGGACGCCCTCGGCGCGCTGATAATCGGACTCATCGCGGGTATCTGGGTTGTAATCGCGGTCGAGGTGCTCGATAAGAAGATCAAGATTGACGACCCGGTCGGCGCGGTCGCGGTTCACGGCGCGAACGGTCTCTGGGGGACACTCGCGGTCGGGCTGTTTGCGACAGACAAGGCTCCCGGCGCGCCTGTCGGCGTCGGCGGCGTTGCCCCGAACGGTCTGTTCTACGGCGGCGGCTTCAGCCAGCTCGGTATGCAGCTGGTGGGTATCGGCGCGATAATGCTCTGGACAGTGGTTACCATGACGATCATGTTCAAGATCATCAAGAAGACCGTCGGTCTGCGCGTCACGGTGGAAGAGGAGATCACCGGCCTCGACATCACGGAGCACGGACTTCCCTCCGCTTACGGCGGTTTCACTTTCGCGCCGGAAGAGTTTTTGGCCGATGTTGAGCTCCCCGCCTCTCACGCAGTCGCGAATGCGGCCGTCCACGTTGACAAGGCCGTCGAGGTGGTCAACAAATCCGCGCCGGGCGCGAAAATCACGAAGGTCACGATCGTCACGAACCAGAGTAAATTCTCGGGTCTGCAGAGCTCTCTCGACAGGATAGGGATCACGGGTCTCACGGTCACGAACGTGCTCGGCTACGGTATGCAGAAGGGCCACACGGAGGTATACCGCGGCGTCCCGGTCGAAACGAGACTGCTGCCGAAGATTCAGGTGGACATCGTCATCTGCAAGGTGCCGACGGATATCCTCATCAAGACCGTCAAGGAGGCGCTGTACACGGGCAACGTCGGCGACGGCAAGATCTTCATCTACGACGTGGAGAACGTCGTGAAGGTCAGAACCGGCGAGGAGGGCTACGACGCGCTCCAGGACGAGACGTAATAAGAAAGCCCGAGGAAAAAGCCCCCGACTTTACGTCGGGGGCTTTATTTGTCCCAGCATGTACGCGATTTTCGCCGTGAACTCAATCCGCTCCATATTGAAAAGCGCCTCCGTGACGCCGCTCCCCCACGAACACACGCCGTGCCGCGCCATGAGCACGCCCTTGTACTCCGCGCAGTACGCCGCCACGCCGTCCGCGAGCTCCGCCGTGCCGAGCGGCGCGAACGGAGCCACCGGAATCTCTCCGAGAAGCGCCTCCGTCTCCGCGAGCGTCGATTTCGACAGCGGAATCCCCGCCGCCGCGAACGCCGTCGCCGTCGGCGGGTGCGCGTGCACCACCGCGAGGATGTCCGGCGCGCGGCGGTAGATCGCGAGGTGCATTTTTATCTCCGAGGACGGCTTGGAGCCCGAGAGCACGTTGCCGTCGAGGTCGAGCTTCACGAGCGAATCGGCGCTCATAAACCCCTTGGAGACGTTCGTCGGCGTCGCCCACACCTCTCGCGCCGACACGCGCGCCGTTATGTTGCCGTCGTTGGCCGCGACGAGGCCGCGCTCATACAGCCGCCGCCCGCAGTCGAGAATCGCCTCGCGCGCCTCGCTGTCGGTGGGATATCTACTCATATAACGCCCTCAGACTTTCCGTGTACGGGGCGCGGCAGACGCCGCGCTCCGTCACAATCGCCGTTATCAGCTCATTGTCCGTCACGTCGAACGCGGGGTTGTAGCACTTCACGCCCTCGAGCGCCACCGGCTCCGCGAAGAACTTCTCCTTTATCTCCGACGGCTCGCGCAGCTCGATTTTTATCTCCGCGCCTGTGGCGCAGTCGGGATCAATCGTGCTCGACGGGCAGAACACGTAAAACGGTACGCCGTAGTGCTTTGCGAGAATCGCCGCGCCCGACGTGCCGATCTTGTTCGCCGTGTCGCCGTTTCGCGCGACGCGGTCGCACCCGACAAACACGGCGTTGATCCTCCCCTCGCGCATGACGATGCTCGCCATGTTGTCGCAGATTAGCGTCGTGTCCACGCCCGCGTTATACAGCTCATACGTCGTCAGCCGCGCGCCCTGAAGCAGCGGGCGCGTCTCGTCGCAGTACGCGCGCAGCTTAATCCCGCGCTCCTGCGCTAAAAGAATCGTGCCGAGACCGGTGCCGTAGCGCGAGGTGGCGAGCGGCCCGGCGTTGCAGTGCGTCAAAATCCCGTCGCCGTCGCGTATCAGCTCAAGGCCGAACTCCGATATCGCTTTGCACATCGCGATGTCCTCGCGGTGAATCGCGAACGCCTCGCCGCGCAGCTCGCGGAGGATCTCCGGTATCGGCAGCGCGCGGAGTTTAAGCGCGAGCGCGTCCATGCGGTCGAGCTGCTTTTTGAGGTTCACGGCCGTCGGGCGCGAGGAGTCGAGATACGCCTTGTTTTCCAAAAATTCGGCGTAAAACGGCTCAAACTCCGTCTCGGCGCTCCGCGCGGAGAGCACGTAAATCGCGTACGCCGCGAAAATCCCGATGGCGGGAGCCCCGCGCACGCGCAGCGAGTAGATCGCCTCGTGCAGCTCCCGCGCGCCGGAGAGCGTCAGGTGCTCCGTGCGGTTCGGCAGCAGTGTCTGGTCGAGGATAGTGACGGCGGGGGAGCCCTCCTCGAGGCGTATGTTCGGCGACGGGCCGAGCTCGTCGGGGCCGAGCGGTGAATACTTGTCCATGGAGCAGCCTCCGGTCATTTCTTTTTATTATACTGCGAACGTCAAAAAAGAGCAAGAGTCTACTTGTTGAAACATCTCTGTGGAAAAGTCTGTGGAAAATGTGTATAACTTTTTGTTGAACAAATTTCCGACCGTTTCGGCAGGGTTACATATCGGGAGCAAAACGCGCGGTTCTTTTGTGTAAATCAGAAAATTTTGCTGGCAAAATATGACGATTCCGACACTTTTCCGTGCGGCTCAAGCGCCGCGACCGGGCGCGGTGAAAGTAAAAAAGCGCGGGTAATCAACGCAAAATACATATTGTATATCGGAAAACGGGAGCCGGATATTTTTCGCGCGAAAAAATGAAAAACGCTCTTTACAAACAAAAATTATCTGCTATAATAGACAGGCAGCGAAAATGTGGGTTCGTAGCTCAGCTGGGAGAGCGCCGCGTTCG
>JAISKU010000148.1 GCA_031261245.1 Oscillospiraceae bacterium
TCGTTTCTCAAAACAAATGTCAAATGCTATTTCGTAAAACTAAAAAAGGAAAAGCTATTCATACTCCCGGACAAAATAATTGTTGTGAACAAGGGCAAGGTGGGCGCTATTGACTTGGAGGATTTGAATATTCTCGTCGGCGATACGTCATTTGTAGAGAATATCGCCCCTCGTGACGCGACTATAATCAGACACACCTGGCAATTTGTTAATAACAACGGCACGCCCGACAAACGGTTTAAGAACAACAGGCAGCTTCCCGTATGCAGATATGGTACAATATCATTTAAGACAGCCCAAGGCTTTAACACACTGATTTATTGCTCAAATATAAACACAGCCGCCGAATTTTTTAATATTTTAGATTCCCATAAGTCATCAAATGAGGTATAATCAGTACCATAACTAACAAAGGAGAGTTGCATCATGATCGAACACGAGAAGCAAGGGGAATTGCTGGCCGGATCATCTGAATACGGGAAGCAGGCGGACATAATCATCGTCGATTCGCCTATAATCAAAAAGCCCGACGACGCGCCTAAGCGCTGGTCGTGGGAGACGGTTCCGGAGCCGATACCGGAGGGCGAGGTCACGGAAACCGTGGTGTCCGACGCGATAATCGTCGGCGGGGGCATCTCCGGCCTCGCGACAGCGGCGCGGGCGACGGAGCTCGGGCTCAAGGTCACGGTGATCGAGAAGATGGGCGGCTTTGTCGCCCACGGCGGCGAGATCGCCTCCATAGGCTCAAGCATACAGCGGGCGGCCGGAGTGCACATCGACAAGAAGCAATTCGCGCGCGACTGGATTCACATCAGCGGCAGCCGCGTCAATGAGGAGCTGCTGTGGATCTTCATCAACCGCAGCGAGGAGGCCTTTGAGTGGATATTGCAGCTCGGGGGAGGGGACTTGTGCGCCGAGCTTGAGGGCGCGTACTACAAGGGGCGCGACTTCACGGAATATCCGGGCGCGCACCGCGTATTCAAGCGCGAAGGCAGCACAAAATACAAATACACCGGCGCGCTGCTCGTCTGCGAGATTTTGCAGGGCGTCATCACCGACGGCGGCAGCAGCGTTGTCCGCAACACACAGGCGCTGCGGCTCGAAAAGGAGAACGGGCGCGTCGTGTCGGTTCTCGCGAAAAACAAGGAGGGCAAAATAATCCGCTACAAGGGCACGCGCGGCGTCGTCCTCGCGACAGGGGACATCGGCGGGGATTGGGAGATGCTCGACGCATTCTCGCCGTGGGGGCTTCTTCCCGGCAAGTGCTCCTCGTGGCCGGAGGGCAGCAATCTCGGCGAGGGGCACAAGATCGGCTATTGGGCCGGCGGCGCGTTTGAGCCCGGGCCGTGGGCGCTCTCGCTGCACATGACGGGCTACGCCGCGTTCATCAACTTCTTCCTGCACGTGAACGCGCGCGGCAAGCGATACATGAATGAGGACACGTGGTCAGGCGGCAAATCCGCGAGGACTGTCGTACAGCCGGGCGGCCCCTTCGGCTTCACGGTGTTCGACTCCAAGTGGTACGACGAGTGTGCGCGCCTCGCGCCGCTGCACGGCGGGCAGGCCTTCGACCCGAACAACAACTACGGCGACGCGTGGGACAACCCGTCGAACAATTTCGCGCGCAAGTTCCTGGAGCAGTACATAGAGGCCGGCCTCGCTTGGAAGGCCGACAGCATCGAGGAGCTCGCAGAGAAGGTCGGGCTGCCCGTGGACGCGCTCACAGCCACCGTAAAGCGCTATAACGAGGTCGTCGCGTCAGGGGACGACACGGACTTCGGCAAGCGCTCAGAGCTCTTGACGCCCATTACGGAGCCGCCCTACTACGCGGCGAAATTCGGCCCCGCGCTGCTGAACGTATTCGGCGGACTGCTCACCGACACGAAGTTGCGCGTGCTCGACAAGGAACAAAATCCCCTCGGCGGACTGCTGGCCGTCGGCATGATCGCCGGAGGGCTGTACGGGGTAGATTACCCGCTCTTACTCAGCGGCAACAGCCACGGGCGCTGCCTGACGTGGGGCCGCCTCGCGGCGGAGACGCTCGCCGCCGACGAGGCATAGCGCCGAAATTCATCAAAAAGAAGCCGCGCCGGAAATTCCGGCGCGGCTTTTGCGTTACTCTATGACCAATAGACTCAGCCTGTGACGATATTCTGACCGGAGAGGAACAGATTCTCCTGCGCGAAGAAAAGCATCACGCGCGCGATGTCCACGGGCTCCGAAACGCGCCCGAACATCGACATTTTCGCTATCATCTCAAACTCCTCAGGCGGGGAGTTCTTCTTCATCGGGGTGTTGACCATTCCCGGGGCTATCGAGTTCACCCTGATGTTGAATTTCCCGTACTTGTTTGAAAAGGCCTTTGTCTGCAAAATGGCGGCGGCCTTGCTCGCCGTGTAGGCGGGGGAGGCGTACGCCCCGTCGATGCCCGTGACGGACGTGATGTTCACGATGCGCCCGTATTTCGCCTCTTTCATGTACTTCGCGGCGGCCTGCATCATCAGATAGTGGCCGAGCGTGTGAATCTCAAAATACCGCAGATACTCGTCCGGCTCCATGTCGAAAAACGTGTCAAACGGCATGTCTCCGACCTCGTACGGCTCGCCCACGCCCGCGTTGTTCACGAGTATGTCTAGCCTGCCGAACGCGCCGAAAACCTTCGCGACCGCGTCGTCAACGGCGGCCTTGTCAGACACGTCCACACTCAGCGCGAAAGCTCCCGGCGTGTATTTCGCACACTCCGCGGCGGCCTCCTCAATCGGGCCCGTCCGCCTGCCGAAAAGCGCGACCTTTACGCCCGATTTCGCGAGCTCCACGGCGCACCCCTTTCCGATTCCCGTGCCCGCGCCCGTGACTATCGCGCTTCTACCGTCCAGTCCGTACTCCTTGTACTGTGCCATAAACAAATCCTCCCTTTGTAGAAATTGACAACATAGTTCGGATATTATATCACAGCCTGCACGTATCGCACAATAGCCTTTTTCAGCTGTCAGCCGTCGTCCCGGCAATCAGCGCCCGCTTCTCCGCCCTCGTCATCTGCTTTATCTGACGCTCGCGCCGCAGCGCGAGTCCTCGCTCCGCGACCTCCTCCGTGTACACGAGCTTCACGGGCAGCCGTCCGCGCGTATATTTTGCGCCGGTTCCGGCGTTGTGCGCCTTGACGCGCCCCTCAATGTCGTTCGTCCAACCCGTGTAGAGCGTCCCGTCGCTGCACTCGAGAATATAGACGCAAACTGCCTGTGTCATAGAAAATCTCCCTAAAACACACCGCGCCGGAATATCCCGGCGCGGTGCAGCGTTTTTGCCTGTCAGCGATCTTTTTTCGTGATCTCTATGTACCCCTCGTCGGCGTTGACGAGCACCATGTCGCCCGTCTCGATGTACTTGAGCGGATCCTCCTCAAAGTCCGTCATCATCGGCACATGCGCCTGAAGCGCGCATCCAACGGTAAGCGGGCTGCTCTTTGTATGGACGAAAGCGGCCGGCTTTGCCCCGAAGCCGTATGCGAGGAAGCCTCCCGAACCGCGCGGGGAATAGAACACGAGTACCTTGCCCGTGTACGGCACCTTGAACAGCGGATGCCGCCGCTCCGTCGTATACCCCTTCCACGGGGAGACGTTTGTAAAGCCCTGCAGATATTTCGGCGCGACAAGCGCCTCCGCCTCAACCTTGCCAGGGTACTCAGCGCGACCCTTTATCCTGATTTTTTCACTCATCTCACTACCTCCATTCGCCTGTCCACTTGCCGGTCAGCGCGGCGTTTATGCAGTCGTCCTGAGAGCCGTAGCAGACCTGCAGCCTGTAATCGTCGTCCGGATAGCAGCCGGTGATATACTGCGCCTGCTTCGCGGTATCGACGGCGATATTGCGCACACCCTCGGGCACGGCGCCCATGGCGGCAAGGCACGCGCCCGACATCAGGAATACGCCCGCTTTTTCAAATATGTCGATATAGCCGAGGCCTCGCGCGATATCGTACAGCCACGGCGCCGTCATGATCCAAAGCGGAATCTTGACCTTCTTGCCCTCGAGCTTTTGCGAGAGGAGCATGAGGTCAACGATGTTCAGATGCGGGCAGCCGAGATAGACCATATCCACGTCGTCGGAGGTGTGGAAATTCAGAGATTCGTATGTGCTGCGCAAAACGCTGTTATCTATCAGAATCTGCTGCTTGAACGGTTTGCCGCCCGTGGCGTACTCAATCGTCGGCGCTTCCGGCGTGATGCCCGGGAAGTGGTACATGCGCACGGCGCCGCCCGAGGAGCACGCGGAGTTGAACTTCTGATACTGCGTCGTCGTGGGGCGGGACGTACCGGTTACGACGGGCACCTCGACGTCGGACGCCTCTCCGACGGCAAAACCGTACACGTCGAACTCAAGATCGGTGTGAATGAGGCGATCCGTCTCGATGAGCAGCGTGCCGAGGCGGTTTTCCGTGATGTGCATGTCGTAGTACGGGGCCTTGCCGAGCAGCGTCGTCGCGAGAGAGCCGTCAAAGTTTGTGCGCGCGCCGAGCGTCGCGTTGCAGTAGGGCATTTGGCTCGACTCAAACCACGAGCAGTGTTGGCCGACGCTCGGCAGATACGACATCGTGAGGTAATTCGCGCACGAGTGCGTCGTCAGCATACCCATCTTGCGCAGAATTTTGTAGACGTCCTCGTGCATCGCGTTTTTGTGGAATTCCGGGTCGTCGTGCCGCGTTTTGGGGTTCTGATTCCAGCAGATATTGCAGTTCTCCCAGCCGTGAATCGGGGCCTGCTCGCCGAACGGCGCCTTGTTCGCAAACGTCGGGATGGCGAATTTTCCCCCGCGATCCGCAAAGTCCGCGAGCTCGTCAACCGAAATGCTGTAGTATTGGCTGAGATCCAGTCCCGGCGTGTGCATATCTCCCGTGCCGTCGAGATCAACGAGACGCTCCGCCCCCGCGATTTGGCACATCTCCACAAGATACTGCATACACTTTTGCTTTACTACGCCCTCTTCGCCCTGAAGAATTTTCTTTTCCTGATCAGTTAAGTTTACCATATAATCACCTTCTCCAAAAGTCTTACTTCTTGTTGTAAACAGGCACGTATCCGTTTGCGGTAACAATGTTTTTCAGCGCGCCGCGCTCCGAATCGTCAAGCGCCTCCTGTATCTGCTCGAGGGGGAACGTGTTCGTCAGCAGGCTGTTGATGTCGATTTGCCCGTGGCGATACATCTCCATATATTTCGGAATGTCGCGGCGGAGTGTGACGGCGCCCATGACGGAGCCCGTGACGCGCTTCCCGGCGAGCACCTCCATGTAGTTCAGCTCGCCCATGCCCTCGTCGCGCGGGTGTCCGTGCCCGATGATGACCATCTGGCCGTATCCCGCCGTCAGATCGAACGTGGAGCGCTTTAGACCCTTGCCCGCGACGGCGACTACGGAGTGGTCAACGCCGAAACCCTTTGTGATCTCCTTAACCGCCTCGACGACATTGACCTCCTTGGGGTTTACCGTGTGTGTCGCGCCGAATTTGACCGCCGCGTCAAGCTTCACCTGCTGCGTGTCAATCGCGATTATCGGCACCGCTCCGGACAGTTTCGCGCCCATGATCGCCGACAGACCGACGCCGCCGCAGCCCGTCACCGCGAAGCTCTCTCCCGGCTTGATTTTGCAGCGGTTAAGCACCGCGCCGAAGCCGGACATGAAGCCGCAGGCGAGCGCCGAGCCTATCTCGAACGGGATATCGTCGTCGAGCTTGACAAGCATATTCTCATAAGCGTTTGTATACGTCGAAAATCCCGACGCGCCGGAGCATGTCTGTATGACGCGCTCTCCGTTTGAGCGCGTATACGCGCTCGGCACGCGGAAGGACATCGGCTGTATAGTCGTGCAGAACCACGGGCGGTCGTGCAGGCACTGGTCGCAGTGTCCGCAGCCCTGCCGCACTTCCGAGCACAGCACGCGGTCGCCCGGCTTGACATACGTGACCTTATCGCCCACGGCGTCAACTATGCCGGCGATTTCGTGCCCCGCCGCGCCCGGCCCCTCGTATTCGCCGTGCTCACCGGTGAGCGCGTGGATATCGCTGTGACAGATTGTACACGTCATTACCTTGATTCGCACGTCGTACGGGCCGGGCTCGTCAAGCTCGACCTCTTCAACGACGACCTGCCGCCCCATGCGCGGCGCCAAAGCGAGTTTTACCTTCATAATAAATTCTCCTTTATGAAAAATATTTGTTTAAGAATTCAATTCTCAGCCCGTGACGATGTTCTGGCCGGTAAGGAACACGTTCTCCTGCGCGAGGAAGAGCGCGACGCGCGCGATGTCAACAGGCTCCGACACGCGCCCGAAGGTAGACATCTTGGCGACCATTTCAAATTCCTCCGGCGTCGAGTTCCTCTTCATCGGCGTGTTGACCATGCCGGGGGCTATCGAGTTCACTATGATGTTATACTTGCCGTATTTGCTCGCAAAGGACTTTGTCTGCAAAATGGCCGCGGCCTTACTCGAGGTGTACGCGGCCGAGGAGTACCCGCCCGTGACGCCCGTTACAGAGGTGATGTTCACAATGCGCCCGTATTTCGCCTCCTTCATGTACTGCACCGCGGCCTGCATCATCAGATAGTGGCCGAGCGCGTGTATCTTGAAGAATCTTAGGTACTCGTCGGGTTCCATGTCAAAATACGCCTCAAACGGCACCTCGCCGGCCTGATAGTCGTGTTCTACACCCGCGTTGTTAATGAGTATGTCTATTCTGCCGAATTCGTTGAAAACCTTCGCGACAGCCGCGTCAACGGCGGCCTTGTCCGACACGTCGACACTCAGCGCGAAAGCGCCCGGCGTGTATTTCGCACACTCCGCCGCGACCTCCTCGATCGGGCCCGTCCGCCTGCCGAACAGCGCGACCTTCACGCCGGATTTCGCGAGCTCCAGCGCACACCCCTTTCCGATTCCTGTTCCCGCGCCCGTTACGATTGCCGTTCTTCCGTCCAGTCCGTACTCCTTATACTGTGCCATAAATAAATCCTCCCTTTAGTAGAATTTGACAAGAATTTCGCTAATCAGTATATCACAAATTATTGCTATTGCAATATAGCAAAATATTCGTTATTATGCTTATATAGAATAACGAGAGGTGAGATATTTTGTATAACATAACATTTCAGCAAATAAACGCCTTTTTGACCGTGGCGCGCCACATGAATATCTCGGCGGCCGCAAAAAGCATGTACATATCTCAACCAACCATTTCAAAGGTCTTGCAGCGGTTTGAGAGCGGAATAGGCATGAAGGTGTTTGTGCGCAGCAACCGCGGACTCAAGCTCACACCGCAGGGTGAAATCCTGTTCAGCACGCTTGAGCCGCTGTTTTACGGCTTTGACCGGGCAATTGAGGCGGCAAAAGCGTTCGGCCCGGATCCGGACAGCATTCTCCGCATCGTCGCGCCGAGCTCCTATGACGCGGTGGAGGACTATAAGCCGCTCAAGCGCTATGTCCGCGAATACGTTGAAAAATACCCGGAGGTTGTGCTGTCGGAGCAGCTTAACGATTTCAAGGAGCTTCGGCGCCAGCTTGAGTTCGGAGAGGCCGATCTCGCCTTTTCGCAGGATTTCGCGGTTTCCGACATACCCGGTATCAGGTTCAAACGGATATCGGAATACAAGATGTATCTGACGATGTCCGTCCGGCATCCGCTCGCCGTATACGAGACGCCTCCGCCGGAGGAGCTGTCAAAGCTCACGTTCTTCTCCGTTCCGCACGCGAGCGAGGCCGTCATAAAAAACAACATCATCAATAAGGGCCGGGAATGCGGCTTCACCCCGAAAAACATAGAGCTGCTCGATAATTTCCCGACACTGCTGCACATGCTCAACGAGTGCCGCGGCGTGTGCATCTGCGCGCGATTTGACAACTCCGTTTCAGCGGAGCTGAAGTATTATGAGCTCGCTCCCGGTAATACCCCCAGCTATGTCGTCGTCGCGTGGTTGGCGGAAAGGCTTACGGAAAGGGCGCGCAAATTTATCGAGATGCTGCCGGACTGAGGGAATTCCCGCATGATAGCCTTTAGGCTATCGTGAGATAAAAACAAGTATACCTGTGCGGTTGACAAATAAAGTCCGCGCCAATATAATAAATTCGTGTTAAAGGCGCTAAATATTCAGCCGCTTATTGTGCAATTTTGCCAAACATATAACGGTTGTAATAATATTAAGATACCAGAAAGGGGGAAGATGAATGGAGCATTGGCTTGAAGTAAACGGCATCGGCAAAGCATATCCCGGGGTTCAGGCTCTGAAGGACATCAGTTTCAGAGCTTCCGGAGGTCAAGTCCTCGCGCTGCTCGGCGAAAACGGCGCGGGAAAGAGCACCCTTCTGAAAATCCTGAGCGGAGACGTTCAGCCGGACGAGGGGAGCGTGGCAATCGACGGCGTGCAGCAGAGGTTTCAGACGCCTCACGACGCAATCGCCTCCGGAATCAGCGTTATCTATCAGGAGCGGCAGCTTATACCATCTATGAGCGTTATGGAGAATATTTTCCTTGTGGATCAGCCCGTGACAAAATTCGGCACAATCAACACGAGGCAGCTGCGCAAGGAGACAAAGGAGATCATAGACAAATTCGGGCTGCCCATCGATCCGAACGAGCCGGTAGGGAAATTGTCGGTCGCATATCAGCAGATGGTGGAGGTGATGAAGGCGTACAGGCGCAATTCGCGCATTATCGCCTTTGATGAGCCGACCGCGCCGCTGACGGATACGGAAATTAAGATTCTTTTCAGGCTTATATCGCAGTTGAAGGAAGAAAACAAGATTATTTTGTACGTCTCACATCGACTCGCGGAGATATTCCAGGTTACGGACGACATCGTGGTGTTAAAGGACGGACGCCTCGTCAAAACACTGCACACCGCCGATACGAACGAGCAGGAGCTGATCATGGCGATGGTCGGGCGGGATATAGGCGACACCTACGCCGGACTCAACCGCAACGACAGCTTCGGGGAGGCCGTGCTGGAGGTTAGCCATCTTGAGAGCTCCATCCTGCACGATGTGAATTTCACGCTGCACAAGGGCGAGATAGTCGGGTTTGCCGGCCTGATCGGGGCGGGGCGCACCGAGGTCGCGCGCGCAATATTCGGTATTGACGCGGTTATCGCCGGCGAAATAAAATTGGACGGCGAGGAAGTGCACTTCAAATCGGCGCGCGACGCGATAAACGCGGGGATTGCGCTGTGTCCGGAGGACCGGAAGGAGCAGGGACTCGTCCTGTTCCGCTCCGTCAGGGACAACGTCACGATGCCGATTCTCGACAAGGTGCGCAAGGGGTTGTTTTTGGACAACTATCTGGAGGACGACATCACAATCGAGGCCATAAACCGCTACTCCATCAAGACGCCGTCCGTCGACAAGATCGTCATGGAGCTCTCGGGCGGAAACCAGCAGAAGGTGATTCTGGGGCGGTGGACTTCCTCGAGGATGACGACAAAGGTCTTGATTCTGGATGAGCCGACAAAGGGAATAGACGTCGGCACAAAGGCGGAAATATATCAAATGGTGTGCGATTTCGCAAAGCAGGGGATTGGCGTTATCTTCATCTCCTCGGAGCTCACGGAGGTCATAAATCTCGCGGACAACATCATCGTCATGCGCAACGGACGTATCACGGGACAGCTCAAGCGGGAAGACGCCACGGAAGAAAACGTGCTCGCTTTGGCCATGCTTGATTAAGGGGGTGGCATTGAAGTGAAAAGAGTTTTGAGATCAAAAAGCATGATACTCGTTTACGTCACGCTTGCCGTTATTGTTTTCTTTTACATAATGAA
>JAISKU010000132.1 GCA_031261245.1 Oscillospiraceae bacterium
GCGGACGCGGCGAGCCACAGCCGCGCGCGTTTTGCCGCGACGGCGCAGATTTTCGCCGTGGCGAGGAGGAGAAAATAGTTGATTATCAGATTCATCGCGAAGAGAGTGTCTATGTAAACAACGCGCATACGCACCACCCGAGTATGATTATAGACAAGCGGGCGGGCGAAGCCTGTCGGAATCGACAGGGCGAAAAAAATCCCGCCCTAACGGGCGGGAGGGGATTTCGGGAGGCGTTTTGAGAGCTCCGCGAGCACGTCGGCGAAGTCGAGCGGCTTCCCGAGGTGGCCGTCCATGCCGGCGGCGGCGCACTTCTCAATGTCGTCGCGGAAAACGTTCGCCGTCATCGCGACGATGGGGATGGAGACGGACTTAGGCGTGCCGAGGGCGCGTATGCGGCGCGTCGCCTCGCACCCGTCCATCTCCGGCATCTGCATGTCCATGAAGATCATGTCGTATTTGTCGGGGTCGGCGGCGAACATAGCGAGCGCCTCGGCGCCGTTATCGGCGCAGTCCACGGCGATTTTTGTGTCCTCGAGCAGCGTGAGCACGATCTCACGGTTTATCTCCACGTCCTCGGCGAGCAGGAGGTTGTACCCCTCAAAGGACGGGAACTCGGCGGGGGCGTCGTAGTCGTCCGCATTGTCCGACACGGCGGCGCCGCGCGGGAGTTTTACGGTGAAGGCGAACACCGCGCCCTCCCCGAGACTTGAATTGACCCATATGCGGCCGCCCATGAGCTCCACAATGCGCTTTGAGATCGCCAGGCCGAGGCCGGTGCCGCCGTATTTGCGCGAGATGCCGGAATCCGCCTGCTGGAAGGACGTGAAGAGGTTCTCCTGCTGCTCCGGCGAGATGCCGATGCCGCTGTCGCGGATCTCCACCTTCAGCTCGCACAGTCCGTCACGCTCCGACAGGAGAACCGCGGACAGGTTGATTTTGCCGCCCTCCGGCGTGAATTTTATGGCGTTTGAGATGAGATTCGCCACGACCTGCGCGAGGCGCTGGTCATCGCCGACGAGCACCTCGGGCAGCTTCGGATCGGCGGTGAGCGTGAATTCCTGCTTTTTCGCCTCCATCTGGAAGCCGAGGACGCCGACGACGCGGTTGAGCATACCGAGAGGTTTGAACGGCGCGTCGGACAGCTCCAGCTTGTTCTGCTCTATCTTCGACATGTCGAGAATGTCGTTTATGACGCCGAGCAGGTGAGTGGACGCGCCCTCGATTTTCTCAAAGCAGTAGTCCTTGCGCGCGACGTCGCCGGCGGATTTGCCGATGCCCGTCATGCCGATGATCGCGTTCATGGGCGTGCGTATCTCGTGGGACATGTTCGAGAGGAATTCGGACTTCGAGCGGCTCGCCTCCTCCGCATTGCGCTTCTCCGCGAGGTACATGCGGCCGAACACGCGGATTACGAGGCCGATGAACAGCGCGCTTACGAAAAACGACTGGAGAATATCGACGAAGCGCTGGAAGTCGGTGAGGGGCGTTATAAGCTCCGGGTAGGCGTACTGTATGCACATGCAGGCGATGACGATCGCGAGCTGGGACAGGGCGAGGAAGAGGCATTTCAGCCCGCCCGTGAGTATGAAGATTATGATGGACGACATGACGAAGTACGACATGATTCCGCCGGTCACGCCGCCGTTCGTGAAGAAGATGATCGGGAACATGACGTGGCACACGGCGATGATGGCGACCCACGTGCCCTGCTTGTAGAGGTTGAAGCGGTTGCTTATGTACATCAGGGCGGCGACGCAGAACAGCATGACCACCATGACCGTCATCGTGATGGGGGAGCAGCGCTCTATAATCCGCGCGATTGTCGCGATGATGGCGGCGACAACCCCGAAGATGCACACCATGTTCAGAACGCGCGCCTCAAACGGAAGCCCGTCCGAGAAGACGTACTTCAGAAACAGCGCCCTCAGTTTCTTCATGCGAGCAACCCCTTACAAATTATAATTATCCGCTTGTTTTTCTATAATACACCATAATTCGACGCAATGCAAGACACAAAAACGCCCGCGTTTGCGGGCGTTTTTGTTTGCGTTTGCGGAAAGGTTACGGTGTTGCGAAGATGGAGCTTTTTACCCACACGGCGGGGAAAATGCGCTGCGCGACGTCGTCGCCGATGAGGATGGCGTCCACGACGCCGTCCTTTGTGACGGTCGCCACGTGGTCGTAGTCGTACGGCGTGCGCAGGAACATGCGGTTGTAGAGCGTGCTGTCGCCGAATATCAGCGCGTCGAAGTTGTCGGGCGCGGGCGCCGGGCTGTCGTGGGCGAACGCCGGGTCGAGACCCTTGGGAAGCCACTTGCGGCTTATGAACTTCGCCGCCTCCTCAAAGCTCGGCAGGAACGCGACGTCCTGCCCTGTCTGAACCTGCTGGACGCCGAAGTGGCTCGTGCCGTTGGCGTTCAGGTCGCCGTACTTGCCGATGTGCTCCGTCACGACGTCGTTCGCCACGGTGAACTGGCGGATTCTGGCGTTTGCGGGGAGGCCGGAGCCGATGGTGTTGTTGAACCACTGGTTTATGATTGTGTTGGCGTAGGAGTTGGAGTAATCGACGGGCGTGCTGCCGAAGATGAAGTGGTCCGCGCCCTCGAAGGTGATGAACGTCCTCCGCAGCAGCATGGAGCACTCCCCGTCCGTGCGGATCTCGATCCACTCCCCGTCGCCGGTGAGCTCGTCGGGCAGCACGCGCACAGTGTTGGTGCCGGGGTTGCCGGGGCCGCCCGGATTACCGGGGTCGCCCGGGTTGCCGGGATTTCCGGGGTTGCCGGGGTTGCCGGGATTGCCCGGGTTGCCGGGATTGCCGGGGTCGAAGTCCGGGTCTACGATGAGGCCGAGCTTCTTCCACAGGCTGCTCTCGATGTCGCCGATTCCGTCCACGACGCCGCCGACGGACTCATTGAGCGCGAGGAGCTGGTCAAACGTCAGACCCGGGAGCTCGAGCGCCTTTTGGAGCTTCTCGCCCTCCGCGTTGAGAATGTGGGAGAGCGCGGCCTCCTCGAGCGCGATGGAGGCGATGATGTTGCCGAGCGCGA
>JAISKU010000158.1 GCA_031261245.1 Oscillospiraceae bacterium
CCGTTCTCGCTCTCAATCAGTATCAAAATGCGCTCCACGCGGCCGTTTTCGGCGTTGACGTACGTGATGTAGTGCCGCCCGTCCTCCGCCTCGCACTTGAATTCGTGGCAGAACACCTCGTTTTGCCCGCCCGTGGGGATTATCGCCGTCGCGTGCGAGAGCACCTTCAGTTTTGGCGACACCTTGGCGCGCGCGTCCTCCTCCGTGACCTTCGCCTCTGGGACCTCGCGCTCACGGTGGTGCATGACATAGCCCTGCGCCTCAAAGCCCGTCACCTCGCCGGTGTCGAGCGCGACCTCGACCTTTATCAAATCGGTGTAGCAGATCACGCCGCCCGTCTCATACGCGAAATTCACCGTCACCGTGTCGTTCTGCGACATTCTGTAGCTCTCCCTGAAATCAGTGAAGCCCTTTTTCGTGAGGAACTCCTCCGCCGTCTTTACGGCGTCCGCGGGGCTCACCGACGCCCTGCCGGGGATATGCGAGGAGTACATGTTCACGATGTACCCGCCCGCCTTTGTGACCTCGAGGTTTGTCGCGCCGCCCGGCGCGGGCAGCGAGAAGAGGTACACGGGCAGATTCCCGGCGCGCTCCCCGTCGTACTCAAGGCCGTCGCTGCCCGCGAACTGTGCGGCCTTTTTTTGCGCCTGCTCACGCGTGAGCTCCGGCTTGCCCTCCGTGAGTTTCGGCTTCATACCGTTGATGTGCGATGAAAACGGCCCGTCGTAGATGAGCGTCGGCAGCTCCGGGAACTCGCCCTCGGCGACCTTTACGCGCTCCGAAAGCACCCCGCCCGTCGCCTCCGCGCCGCGCCTCGCCGCGCGCTTACCGAGCCTGTTTATCTCCTCGAGCGAGAGCGAGCCGTCGTTGACCTCGGCGAGCAGGCCAGTCATGTTGCCGGACAGCACCGACGCCGCGTCGGACAGCTTGCGCAGATTCTCCATCGCCTCCCCGTCCGGCTGCTCACCTGACGCGGTTTTCTTCGAGAGCGCGAACGCGTAGTCGCCGACGCGCGAGAGAAAGCCGGAGGTGTGCTCAAACTCCGTGTCGCTGTTCGGCAGCTCGCCGAGCGCCTGCTTCGCGGACATCGACGCGCCGAACACCTCGACGCACGACTCGCTCATCATCGCGGGCGTGCCGGAGTAGAGGCATTTTTGCAGCGCGGAATCGACCTCGCCTATCTCGGAGACGAGCTCGTTGAACGCGTGGCGATAGCTGTTTGTGACCTGACGGCGGTAATACTCCGCCGTCAGGTGGTTTTTGTATATAAAGCCCCCGAGCACGGCGGCCGCCGCGAGGCAGTAGGAGACGACGGCGGCGCGGTATTGCTTTTTCATATGAAAACTCCCTTTACGGAAATGTATAAGACAAGCTTATATTTTCCGGTAAAGGGAGTTATATTTATTGCAATTATTGGATTTATTCTACTTTGCGAAGGTCAGCGTGTCGAGCATACGGTAAAGCGCCGCGCCCTGCTCCTCCGTGTGGTAGCCGGTCACGACGGCGAAGAAGCCGCCCTCAACCTCAATCAGCCAGCCGTCAACGCGGCGCGTGTCGTCCGTCACGGACAGCCCCTCTCCGACGACGGCGCTCGACGCGACGTACACCTGCCCCGACTCCTCCATGTGCGTGTAGTCGGGCATGTAGAAGTCGAGGAAGCCGGGCTTTTTCAGCGCGAGGTCGCCGTACACGAGCGCGATCTCGAGGAACACCTCCTGCGACGGGTCTGAGGACAGATAGAACACGTCGCCCATATCCTGCGGGTGGCGGGTGTAGGCGGAGGTGTCGATGGTGATAGACAGCGCCTCATGCGCGATGGGCGACTCGATATTGAACCTCTCGCCGTCTATGGACGGCGCGGCGGGCGTCGGCGACTCGCCGGCGATCGCGGGCGTGTCCTCCGGCGGCGTTACCGACGATGCGGGCGGCGTGGTAACGGGCGGCGTCGCCGTCGCAGTCGAGGCGGGCGGCGTTGTGACGGCGACGTTGCCACCGCTGTCGGTGACGAGGCTTTTGACCATCAGCGCAATCAGCAGTATCAGCGCGATCGCGACGAGAACAGCCACAAAAATGTTCAGCTTTTTCATTATTCGGCCTCCAGCTTTTTGATTCCGGCGTCGATTCTCCTCAGTGACTCCTCGCGGCCGAGCACGGCGCAAATCTCCGCCGCGCCGCCCGGAGTGACGGCCTTACCGCTCACCGCGATGCGCAGCGGCCACATGACGAGCGCGTTTTTCGCATCCAACTTCGCCGCGAGCGCCTCGCACACGCCGTACACGCCGTCGCGCGTCCAGTCGGGAAGCGCCTCGAGCTCCGGCAGTATTGATTTTAGCATGTCAAGCGAGATTTTCCCGTCGGTTTTTGATTTCTTGTGCACGTACAGCTCCGCCGGATACTCCGGCAGAGCGTCGATGAAGTCGAGCTTTTCCGGTATGTCCGTCAGCACCTCGCACCGCGCCTGCACGAGCTCCGCGAGCGCGGCGATGTCCGCATTCGGATTCTTCACGGACTGCCGTATATACGGCTCCGCGAGCGCGGCGAAGATCCCGGGCGGGAGCGCGCGGATGTACTCCGCGTTGAAGTAGCGCAGCTTCGCGACGTCGAATATCGCGGGGGATTTCGACAGTCCGCCGACGTCGAAAACCTCCTCGAGCTCGCGCAGCGTGAATATCTCGCGCTCTCCGCCCGGCGACCAGCCTAAAAGCGCGACGTAGTTCACGATCGCGTCGGTGAGGTAGCCCTGCGTGAGCAGATCGTCATACGTCGGGTCGCCGTTGCGCTTGGACAGCTTGTGCTGCGCGTCGCGCATGACGGGCGAAACGGTGATATACTGCGGCATCTCCCAGCCGAACGCGTTGTACAGCAGCACGTATTTCGGCGCGGAGCTGAGATACTCGCTGCCGCGCACGACGTGCGTTATGCCCATGAGGTGGTCGTCAATCACGTTCGCGAAGTTGTACGTCGGCAGCCCGTCGGACTTGAGCAACACGCCCTCGTCCATCGACGCGGAGTCGTTTTGCACCGTGATATCGCCGAAAATCAGGTCGGTAAACGTCGTCTCGCCCTCGCGCGGGATTTTCTGGCGTATCACGTCGCCGTCGCGGTACGCCCCGCCGAGCTCGACGAGCTTTTCGGCGTATGCGGCGTAAATCTCGCGCCGCTCGCTCTGGATATACGGCGGCGTCGGGCCGCCGACGTCGGGCCCCTCGTCCCAGTTTATCCCCGCGCCGCGCAGGGTGGAGTAGATTATCTCCGTCGCGCCCTCGACAAAGCGGTTTTGGTCGGTGTCTTCAATGCGCAGTATGAACGCGCCGCCCGCCTTTTTCGCTATCAGATACGTGTACAGCGCGGTGCGCAGCCCGCCGACGTGCATGTAGCCCGTGGGCGACGGCGCGAACCGCGTGCGGACGCCGTTGTGCGGGATTTGCGCTTCGATATTATCAAAATCAAACATCATTTTCTCCTTAAAACGGCGCGTCGTCGTCAGAATCCGCGTACCTCTCGACGGGCGCGGTGCCCTGAATCAGCTGCATTTCGCGCCACTGCTCACGCGTCAAGAGTATCTGGCGCGGCTTTGACCCCTCAAACGGGCCGAGCAGCCCGATCTGCTCAAGCTGATCGACAATCCGCGCCGCGCGCGCGTAGCCGAGCTTCAATCGGCGCTGTAACATCGACGTGGACGCCTGCTGCACGTCGAAGATGACGTCGGCGGCGGCGGGCAGAAGCTCGTCGAAATCGGACGCGCCCGGGTCGGGCTCCGGCTTTGCGGAGGATTTTTCAGCGGCGGCCGCGCGCTCAATCTCCAGCATCACGTCGTCGGAGTAGCTCGTCTCGCCGCGCGTCTTTATGTACGCGACGACGGCCTCGCGCTCCGCGTCCGTAACCCACGTGCCCTGTATGCGCACAGGCTTCGTCGTGCCCATCGGGGCGAACAGCATGTCGCCGTTTCCGACGAGCTTGTCGGCTCCGCCGCCCGCGTCGAGGATTATGCGCGACTCGAGCGCCGAGGAGACTTTAAGCGCAATCCGCGACGGGATATTCGCCTTCATGAGGCCGGTTATCACGTCCGCGCGCGGCGACTGCGTGGCGATTACGAGGTGCACACCAGCGGCGCGGCCCTTTTGCGCGACGCGGACGATCGACTCCTCGACCTCCTTGCCGCAGGTCATCATCAGATCCGCGAGCTCATCGATGACCACCACGATCTGCGGCAGCGTGACCTCGCCTTTTTTCACCATGGCCTTGTTGTAGCCCTCAAGGTCGCGGACGTTCTGCTCCGAGAGCATACGGTAGCGCTTCTCCATCTCGATAACGGCCCATTGCAGCGCGCCGGACGCCTTTTTCACGTCCGTTACCACGGGCACGAGCAGGTGCGGAATCCCGTTGAAGATGCGAAACTCGACCAT
>JAISKU010000115.1 GCA_031261245.1 Oscillospiraceae bacterium
ATGATGACGCCCTCGT
The DNA here is from genome assembly GCA_031261245.1 of Oscillospiraceae bacterium. GTDB lineage: Bacteria > Bacillota > Clostridia > Oscillospirales > Oscillospiraceae > JAIRRO01. The sequence goes on from JAISKU010000115.1 coordinate 17, forward strand.
TCGTCGTAAAGCCGTCCATCTCGACGAGCAGCTGGTTGAGCGTCTGCTCGCGCTCGTCGTGTCCGCCGCCGAGCCCGGCTCCGCGCTGACGACCCACGGCGTCGATCTCATCGATGAAAATAATCGCCGGTGCGAGCTTCTTCGCCTGGTCAAACAGGTCGCGCACGCGCGACGCGCCGACGCCGACGTACAGCTCTACAAAGTCCGAGCCGGAGATGGACAAAAACTGCGTCCCCGCCTCGCCCGCGACGGCGCGCGCGATGAGCGTCTTGCCCGTTCCCGGAGGGCCGACAAGCAGCACGCCCTTCGGAATCCTCGCGCCGAGCGCGATGTATTTCTGCGGGCCTTTGAGGAAGTCCACAATCTCGCGCAGCTCCTCTTTTTCCTCGTCCGCGCCCGCCACGTCCGCGAACGTGACCTTTTTCTTCTCTTCACCCGCGAGCCGCGTCCGCGCCTTGCCGAAGCGCATTGCGGTCTTGTCGCCGCCGACGCCGGAGCGGTTCATCATCGCGTTCCACACGAAGAAGAACACGACAATGACGATGAGATACGGGAAGATGGAGAACCACCACGGCGCCTGCCAGCCGATGTTGTAGTCGTAGTCAAAATCCGGGTTCTCGGTGAGCAGCTTGTCGATGTATTCGTGCATATCCTCATAGAAAATCTCAACGCTGTACAGCTCATGGGTGACGAGGTCGGTGCCGAGCTCCTCATCGACGGATTTGAGCGTCAGGCGAAGAACCCTGTCCTTGATTTCAAACGTCTCCACCTTGTTCTCAATGAACAGGCGGCGAACCTTTGAGTATTCAACCTTGGGCGCGTTTGCGGAACTGCGTATAGCGAGCAGATACACGACGGATATCAGTATCACAAGCACCAACACATAAAAGCCTATGTCACGGGGCGATCTCTTCTTCAAAAATATACCACTACTTTCTTATATACTGAATGATTAAGAACAACGGATTGTTATTCGTAGACCTCAGGTTTCAAAACCCCGACGTAGGGGAGATTGCGGTAGCGCTCCGCGTAGTCGAGGCCGTAGCCGACAAAGAACGCCGCGGGGCAGGTGAAGCCGACGTAGTCGGCGGAGATATCGGCGCGGCGGCATTCCGCCTTGTCGAGAAACGCGCATATTTTCAGCGACGCCGGATTCTGCGCGGAGAGCATGTCGCGGATTTTCGCGAGCGTGGTGCCGGTGTCGAGGATATCCTCGACGATTATCACGTGCCGCCCGGCTATCTCCGTACCGGGAGCGCCCGAAACGCTCACGTTGCCGGAGGTGACGGTGGAGGAGCCGTAGGAGGACGCCGTCAGAAACCGCACCTCAAGCGGGAAATCGCACGCGCGTATGAGGTCGGACATGAACACAAAGGAGCCCTTGAGAATCCCGAGGAATATGGGGTTTTTGTCCGCGTATTCCGCGGCGAGCCGCTGCCCGAGGCCGCGCACGCACGCACTTATTGTCTCCTCGGAGTACGAAATATTCAGCAAATCACGGTGCATACTCACACCTCCCGGCTGTTTCTACTGTAATCTCTATGGCGGGCTGACCCGGCTCCGGCACGGCGCGGCTTCCGGCTCCAACGCCGACGACGGCGAGCGGCCCGGCGCTGTCCGCAATCACGGGGACGAGCGCGCGCTTGCGCGACGGAATTTTCTCCTCGATGAAGAGCTTTTTCAGGGTTTTCGTGACATTTCTGCCCAAAAGCGTGATGGAATCTCCCTCCGTGCGCTGTCTGACGACGATTCTATCACATATGTCGCTCTTTTTGAACATAAAATGCGTGAAACTTTTATAAATTTTTTGAGAACTTTCAAAAACGTCGATTTCGCAGGCGCAAATCCGAATTTCAAGCTCCGGGATATACACGCTCTCCCCGGGGACAAGCTCCGCCTCCGCAAATACCTCCGCCGCACCCTCCTCAAAAATCAAACGCCCGTACTCGCGCACAAACCGCCCGCCGCCGACGTTCACGCTCTTTGAGCCGCGAGTGTCGGAGCACAGCGCGAAAACGCTCTCAATCTGCGCCGAGGTGAGCGCGCGCGGCGACAGCGCCGCAATAACGCGCGAGGACACCGCCCTCGGCAGCCTCAGCAGCTGCGCGATGTCAACGGGGCTCCCGTACCCCGCCGCGAGCGAGGCCAGATACTCCTCGTCGCTCCGCAGCCTCTCGGCGGCGTCGAGCGCGTGCAGCGCGAAGGCGGGATTCAGCTCACGCAGAACGGGAATTGCGCGGTGGCGGAGCTTGTTGCGGGCGTAATCGTCACGCGCGTTTGTGCTGTCCTCGATGTGCGGGACGCCGCGCTCACGGAGATACGCCTCGACCTCCCCGCGCGTCGCGCACAGCAGCGGGCGTATTATCCGTCCGCGCACGGGCGGGATGCCGGCGAGTCCGCGCGCACCGGCGCCGCGCGCCAGATTGAGCAGCATTGTCTCCGCGTTGTCGTCGGCGGTGTGCGCCGTCGCGATTCTGTCAAAGCCGAGGCTTTCCAAAAACGCGTATCTCTGCTCCCGCGCGGAGCTCTCGTCGCCCGTCAAGTCCTCGCCGTAACCGATATGGCAGGGGATTCCCGCCTTTTCGCAAAAATCCCGCACAAACTCGCGGTCGCGGTCGGATTCCTCTCCGCGCAGCCGGTGGTCGAAGTGCGCGACCCCGATTGTCAATTCGCGCTCCGGCGCGAGCTCGCGCAGCGCGGTCAGCAGCGCCATGGAATCCGCCCCGCCGGAGACTGCGGCGAGGATTTTTGCCCCTTGCGGCAGCATACCGTACCTGTCGGCGAACGCCGTGAGCTTTTTCAGCATCACGCGTCCCCGTCCGTGTGTTTCCTGTCGAGCACCGTGTACGTCGTGAAATCGGGCTGAAACAGCAGGTCGAACTTGCCCGTCTCGCCGCGCCTGTTTTTCAGAATAATGCACTCCGCTACGTGCTGGTTAACCGTGTTCGCGTTGTACAGCTCCTCGCGGTACAGACCGATAACGATGTCCGCGTCCTGCTCGATTGACCCCGACTCGCGCAAATCCGAGAGCTGCGGCCGCTTGTTCGCGCGCGACTCGTTCGCGCGAGAGAGCTGCGACAGGCAGATGACCGGGACGTTCAGCTCCTTCGCCATGATTTTCATCATGCGCGAGATGTCCGACACGACCTGCGTGCGGTTCTCGCCAGCGTATCTTGTCGAGCCCGTCGCGCTCTGCATGAGCTGGAGGTAGTCGATGACGACGAGCCCGAGGTCGCGCACGCGGCGGCACTGGGCGTTCATGTCCGCCACCGTCAACGACGGGTTGTCGTTAATCAGCAGCTTCGTCTTGGATATCTCCATCGCGGCGGCGGCGAGCCGTTTCCAGTCCGAGGACGGCACGCGCCCCGTCTGGAGCTTTTTGTTGTCAATATGGCTCTCGGAGGAGAGCAGACGCATGGCGAGCTGGTCGCGCGACATCTCGAGCGAGAAGAACGCAATGGATTTTTGCGACTCCCGCGCGGCGTGCAGTGCGATATTGAGTGCGATGCTCGTCTTGCCGACGCCGGGACGCGCGGCTATAATGATGAGATCGGACTTGTTCAGCCCCATGATCGCGCTGTCGAGATCGGGCAGACCCGTCGAGAGCCCCGGCAGCCCCGTTCCGTTCTTCGAGGCCTCGGAAATCGACTCGTAGACGCCGGCGAGCACCTTTGCGATAGGCTCCAGGCCGCCGCCGGAGCGATCCTGCCGCAGGGCGTACACCTTTTTCTCCGACGCGTCGAGGATTCCCATAGCTCCGCCCTCGCCGGAGACGGCCATCTCGGTGATATCGGCGCCCGTATTTGCAATCGCCCGCAGAAGCGCCCGATCCCGGACAATCGCGGCGTACTCCATGACGTTTGCCGACGTGGGCGTGAGGTTCATGAGCTCCAGCACGTAGTCGGGCGCGGACTCCGTCCACACCCCGGAGCTCTTCATCTCATTCAAGACCGTCACGGGGTCAATCGTCTTGGAATAGCTGAACATAGAGAAAATCGTGTCGTATATCGCGCGGTTGAGCTCCGAATAAAAATCCGACGACTTCAAAAGTCCGATGACGTCGGGGGCGCAACTCGCGTCGAACAGCATTGAGCCGAGCACCGCGCGCTCAGCCTCCGGGCTGTGCGGCGTCTGGCGCGTCTGGAATTCGTCGGTTGCCATGAAAAA
>JAISKU010000007.1 GCA_031261245.1 Oscillospiraceae bacterium
GCTTTTTCGCCATGGGGCAGCGCGGGTGGAAGGAGCAGCCCGAGGGCGGATTGAGCGGCGTGGGGACGTCGCCCTCCAGAATGATGCGGTCGCGCGTCTCCTCCGCGACGGGGTCGGCGAGCGGCTGCGCCGAGAGCAGCGCCTTTGAATACGGGTGCAGCGTGTTCGCGTAAAGCTCGTTCGACGGCGCCGTCTCCACTATCCGGCCGAGGTACATCACGGCCACGCGGTGGCTTATGTACTGCACCGCGAGCAGGTCGTGCGAGATGAACAGATAGCTCAGTTTGTCGTTCTTTTCCTGCAAATCCTGAAGCAGATTCAGTATCTGCGCCTGCATCGACACGTCGAGCGCGGAAATGGGCTCGTCGCACACGATAAGCGAGGGGTCGCCCGCCAACGCGCGCGCCACGGACAGCCTCTGCCGCTGCCCGCCGGAGAATTCATGCGGAAACCTGTCCACCATGTCGGGACTCAGACCCGTCATCACGAACAGCTCCTCAATGCGCTCTCTGTATTCCGCGCGGCTCTCCGTCATGTTGTGTACAATCAGCGGCTCCCCGACGATATTTCCGGCGTTCATGCGCGGGTCGAGCGAGCTGTACGGATCCTGAAACACCATCGACATCTTCCGCCGCACGGAGCGCAGTTTGCCCTCCGACACCTTTGTTATGTCCACGCCGTCCATCATGACTATACCGTCCGTCGGAGCGTACAGGCGCATTATGCACCGCCCCACAGTCGTCTTTCCGCAGCCGCTCTCCCCGACGAGTCCGAGCGTCTCCCCCGGTTTTATCGAGAATGATATGCCGTCGAGCGCCTTGACGTCCCCCACGTGAAACTTCAGCAGGCCGCGTTTGACCGGAAAATACATCTTCAGATTTACAACGTCCACAGTATTGCCGCGCTCTACCGGCGGCGCCGTGTTGAGCCTGTCGTTCGCGCTCATTGTCCCGCCTCCTTCAGTCTCACGTTGCACGCCGTCGCGTGGGTGCCGCCGTCCACATACGTCAAATCGGCCACGTTCTCTTCAAAGCAGCTCTTCTGCCTGTATTGGCACCGCGACAGGAACGGGCACGTGGGCGGCCTGCCTATCAGCGACGGCGGCATACCCTTAATCGGCAGCAGACGCTCCCCGAGCTTGGGTACGCAGTGGATCAGTCCCTCCGTATACGGGTGCAGCGGGTTCGCCCATATCTCCTTCACGGTTCCCGTCTCAACTATGTGTCCCGCGTACATCACGTTGATGCGGTTTGCGTAGCGCGCGACTATCCCGAGGTTGTGCGTCACCATCACGAGCGCCGTGTGGTACCTCCCGACGATCTCATACAGCAGCTCCAAAAGCTGCGCCTGTATCGTCGCGTCGAGCGCCGTCGTCGCCTCGTCGGCTATTATCATCTTTGGATTGCAGATCATCGCAATCCCCACCATCACGCGCTGTCTCATTCCGCCGGAGAGCTGGTACGGATAGTCCTCAAGCCTCTTCGCGGCGTCCGGTATCCCCACCTGCGAGAGCATATCCGCGGAGCGCTCAATCGCCTCTTTTTTCGTGACTTTCTCGTGCATCAGCACCATTTCCGACATCTGCTTCGCTATCGTCATCGACGGATTGAGCGACGTCATAGGCTCCTGAAATATCATGGATATGTTCTTGCCGCGGATCTGGCTCATCTCCTTGCTGTTTTTTTCGTATTTCAGCAAATCCGCGCCCATAAACACGGCCTCTCCCGCGACTATCTTGCCCGGCGGCGTCGGAATAAGCTGCATGAGCGACAGCTGGCTTACGGATTTTCCGCAACCGCTCTCCCCCACGAGCCCGAGGATTTCCCCCTCGTCCAAGTGGTACGATACGTTTTTCACAGCGCTGACGATTCCGCGCTCTGTCCTAAACTCGGTCGTCAGACCGGTTACTGTCAGTAATCTTCCCATCACTAACTCCCTCCTCAGTCTAACGATCCGCGCAGCCTCGGGTCAAGCGCGTCGCGCAACCCGTCGCCCACCATGTTGTAGGAAAACACGAGGATCATTATTGCAAATCCCGGCGCTATCGACAGCAACGGGCGTGTCATGAGGTACTGGTATCCCTCGCGGCACATCTGCCCCCACGCCGCCGCCGGCGGCGCAATGCCGAGGCCGAGGAAGCTGAGTCCCGCCTCCGCCATGATAGACGCGCCCATCATCATCGTCATCATGACTATCAGGGGCGATACGGCGTTCGGGAGTATGTGCCGCAGCACAATCCTCCGCTTCTTGTCGCCCATCGCGCGCCCCGCGAGCACGTAGTCGTTCTGCTTTAGCGTCAGCACCTGCGCGTTCACCATGCGGATATACCCCGGGAACATCGTCAGCCCAAGCGCCACGACGACGCTGCCCATTCCGCCTATGAACGATTTCAGCAGGTTCGCGAGCAGCAGCTGCAATATGAGCGACGGAATCGCGATAAGCGCGTCCGTAAGCCGCATTATCACCGTCTGCACCTTGCTCTGCGCGAACCCGGCCACAAGCCCGATCGCCACGCCTATCACCGCGGAGATGAGCACCGTCAGCACGCCCACAATGAGCGCTATCCGCGTCCCGTACATTATGCGACTTAGCAGATCGCGCCCCAGCGCGTCCGTACCGAGCAGGTGCGCGCCGTTCGGCGCCGCCATAACGTTGTGCAAATCCTGCTCATACGGGTCATACGGGGAAATCAGATCCGCGAATATCGCCACAAATATCACCAAAACCACGAGCGCAAACCCGATTATGACGACCTTGCGCCTGAAAAACACGCGTATGAACCGCTTAAATTCGTTTACCGGCGGCAGAAGCGCCTCCTCCAGTACCTCGAACTCCCCTGCCTGACCTACGTTTTTCGTCTCTTCCATTGCTTCACTTGTCCTTTACTCGTACTGTATTCTCGGGTCGATCCATCCGTACATCAGGTCAACAAGCAGATTCGCCAGCACCACGACAAACGTAAGCATCAGCGTCACCACCTGCACCACCGGATAATCCTGCGACAGCATACCGTCAACCATCATCTTCCCCATGCCGGGTATCACGAAGATGGTCTCCACTATCGCCGACCCGCCGAATATCATCGCTATCATCGTCCCCTGCAGCGTCACCACAGGCATCAGACCGTTTTTCAGCACATGCCGGAAAATTACCTTCCGCTCCGTCAGCCCTTTTGACCACGCCGTTCGCACGTGATCCTGGTTGAGCACCTCAAGAATGCTCGACCGCGCCTGACGGCAGGTCATGGATATCGGCCCCAGCGCCATTACAAACACGGGCATAATGCTCTGCCGCACGCTCGTCCCGAAATCCTTCCACGGCAGCGTATACCCGTACAGCGGCAGCAGCTTCAGCTTGAATCCGATAAAATAAATCAGCAATATCGCTATCCAAAACGTCGGCGCCGTGACCCCGATGTTCGCGATTACCGTCACCACCGTGTCCACAATCTTTCCGCGGCGTATCGCGCTGAGTATTCCCAAAAGTATACCGACCACGTTACTTATAATAAACGACACTATCCCGAGCGACAGCGTTACAACTATCCGCGACTTCATCTCGCCTAAAATATCGAACTTCCGGATTATCGACTTTCCGAAGTCCCCTCTCAGCATTTTGAAAAACCAGTTAATAAACTGTATCGGTATGGGCTTGTCAAGTCCATACTCGCTCCGCAGCCTCGCATAATACTCCGGATCCCTCGCCGCGTCCTGCATGATGTCCTGCGACACCAATATCTCTATCGGATCTCCGGGCAGCAGCCGTATAAGCGTGAACACCGTCACACTTACCAAAATCACTATTAGTACCGCATACAGCAGCCGCCTGATTATATAACTTATCATGGCCTACCTTCTGCCCCTTTCAAGAAATTCCGCTCCAAAAAAGCGAAAATGCGCGCCTGGTTCTCCGGCGAGCCGTATGCCGCGTCGCCGTGGAACGCGCCGTCGAGCGTGTCAAACTGAATTCTCTCCGCTCCGCAGACTGTTTTTATCTTTTCCGCCATCTCGACGGAGTCCTCATACGGGACTATCCCGTCCGGGTTCCCGCCCTGAATCAGCGTCGGCGGCATGTCTCCCGTCACTAAGTTCACCGGGCTCGCAAGATACATCAGATTCGGGTGCTCGCGGGCGCTCACGCCCGCAAAGATGTCCGCGAAATTGAACACCTCGTCCATTCCTGGTAGCGGCCCCTGCTCCTGCGTGTACTCCGACTGCCTGACGAGATTGTAGAGCCCGTAGAAGCCCATCAGCCCCTGCACCGCGCTGCTCACCCCGGGATTGCCGAGCGAGCGCTCCTCAAACTGCGCCGCGCCGTTCGTCGCCGCGAGCATCGCCGCAAAATACGCCCCGCAGGAGGTTCCGGCGGCGATAAAGCGGTCGCCGTCCAGGTAGTACTCCCCCGCGTGCGCGCGCAGCCAGCGCACGGCCGCCTTCACGTCGAACAGCTGATACGGGAACAGCGTCTCCGGCGCGAATCTGTATTCCACGCTCGCGATCGCAAAGCCGCGGTTTAGCGCGTCGATTATGATCATCGCCTGAAAGTCGCGCTTGTCGCCGCGTATAAACGCTCCGCCGTGGATAAAGACAATCAGCGGAAACGGCCCGTCTCCCTCGTCCGGGAGGTAGAGGTCGAGCTTCTGACTTGGCGCGATACTCGCGTACGGCACGTCGAGGTATTTGCGCCCCAGCGCCGAGACGTCGATCATCGCGCGGTTGTCCAAGCTCGGATTCTCGGGGATAATCAGTTTGACTTCATTCATATGTTCACTACTCCGCGGAGATTCCCTTGGACAGGTTCGTCTTTTTGAAATGCTCTCCCCATTTCCCGGCAGGACAGTAGGACAGGCACTTGCCGCAGTTGTGCGAATCCGTGTGCTGAAGTCCGGATACGCTGACCGGCATCTTGGCAATCGCCTCGAAAATATCGGCGGAGGTGGGCTCGCTCGTCGTCACATAGTCCTCGCGGCCGTTGAATTCCTTTGTCAGTCCATACGTACCGATCTGGCACTTGTTCCAGTCGAGCCGGCAGTAATCTATGGGCTTTCCGCCTATCTCCACGTGGTAGTGCTCATCCCCGTATTTGCTCAGCGCGCCCGTCGGACACGCCTTTGTGCAAATCCCGCACTTTTCCGGATTGCAGAGCGCGGGGCCCTCGTACATCGGGTCGGGCTCAAGCTCAAGCGTCGTCAAAATCACGCCGAAGCGGTTGCGCGGGCCGAATTCCGGCGTCAGCACGAGTCCCATCCAGCCGAACACGCCGAGACCGGCGGCGACGGCCGCGTGCCTGATGCTTATCTGCGCGCCGTTCGTCATCGGGCCGGTGGAGCACGGCGTCGCCGCCGCGCCTGTCTCGTCCTCGATATACCGCGCGATCGAATAGCACACGTATGTGAGCTCAAAATTCGGCAGCGTGGCGTAGCCGTATGTACCGTAAAGTCCCTTCAGATCCCGGCGGCCGTCCTCAAACGCACGGAAATTCGCCTGAATCACCCCGTCGAGCAGCTTCGCCCCTATCACAATCACGGACTTGCACCCGGGGAGGATTTCGCACGGATGTCTGCCCTTGTCGGAGGTCGCAAGTCTGTCCACGTCGGACACTCCGCACAGGTGCATACCGCAGCTTTTGGCAAACGCCTTGATATCGTCTTTGTTTATGCTCACGTTCAGCCTCCAAATTATCTGTAGAATTCGCGTGAACCGCAGCCGCGGTGAAGCGCGGAGCAGCTGCGGTTCACGCCTTTAGTCAGTCTCTACTCAAACCAGATATCCTGATACAGGGTGTAGCCCGTATCGGCGCCGTATCCGTGGACATTCGGCTTGATGATATTCGCGTCATACGAGTACCACATCGGAATCAGGTAGAAGTTGTCGAGGACGTGGCTCTGTATCGCCTGAAGCTCCTTCTCGTTGTCGCCGAGCTTGAGCTGCGCCACGGAGATCAGATCGTCAAGCTCCTGCGAGTGCGGGAACGAGTGGAAGAAGTTGATCAGTGTTCCGAACAGGAGCCAGAAGCACGTCTCGTTGTGCGTCATGTTCAGAACGCGCTCTACGAGGATGCCGTCCCAACCGTCAACCCACAGCGCGTTGAAGCCGCCCTCGTCCGGGAACTCCACCGTGGCCGTGATACCGATGGCGCCGAGCATTGCCTGAATCGCGACAACGGCGTCATGGTCGGCCGCCGACGGCTGACCGTACAGCGTCGTCTTAAAGCCGTTCGGATATCCCGCTTGCGCGAGAAGCTCCTTTGCCTTCGCGGGGTCGTATGAATTCGGGACGCCGAAATTCGGATCATCCGAATATCCGCCGTAGCCCTTTGCGCTCAGCTGCGTCGCTACGCTCCATATGCCGAAACCGCGCGCGTCAACAAGCGCCTGACGGTCAATGGCGTAGGACATCGCCTCGCGAACCTCTTTTTTATACCACGGGGCCGACTCGTCGTCCATATTGGGCATCAGCGTGAGCGAGACGGGAGATGTAAGCATGAGCTGATAGCCGAGGTCTGTGAACATCTTAACCTGGTCGCCGCTCTGGGAGCCGAGCATGTCGATGCTCTGGTCGCCCGTGGCCTGAAGCGCGATATTCTGCGTCATCGTGTCGCGGATAAGCTGGATCTCAAGCCCGTCGAGGTACGGCTTGCCCGCTTCCCAATAATCGTTGTTGCGCTCAAACTTGACGTACGCGCCCTTGACATACTCTACAAACTTGAACGGCCCGGTGCCTATCGGGTGCTCCGCCATGTAGTCGGAGCCGTACTTCTCATAGGCCTCCTTGGAGATGAACGTGTACATCATTCCCGTGAAGTTGGATAGCGTGGAGTTTGTGTACGCCGGGATTTTGATGGAGATATCGTAATCCCCGAGTATCGTTATTTCGCTGTAGTCCGCCATGCTTCCGGCTTGCGCCAGCTCTTTTGTGGTGTCAAGTCCCCACTTCGCCGTCACGGCGTTGAAGTCGGAGCCGTCGTGGTACTTGACGCCCTTGCGCAGGTGGACGATTATCGCCGGGTTCTCCATGTCTATCTCCCACGACTCGGCGAGACACGGCAGAATTTCGCCGCTGCCCGGCACCTCGCGGAAAAGTCCCTCCATCATCGGGAACGCGAGATATATGTCTCCGGCGTTCGTGTCCCACGGCAGTCCGATCTGTCCGGAGCCGTCAGCCGTCGTCACGGCGCGCAGCGTGCCGCCGTATTTCGGCTCGCCCGTATCGGGCACGAACGACGAGGTCGGGGGCGCGGGCGATTGAGCGTCATTGCCGCCTGCCGGAGGCGTGTCACCGGCGGGAGTAGGAGTTCCGGAGGGCGGCGTTTCCGTTTTCGGGCCGCACGCGACGAGCGCCGCGACCATTGCGAGTACCAGCAGAAGTGATATCAGCTTTTTCATGACATATCCCCTTACATAAATAATTATTAATGCGTGTGAACCGCAACCGCAAGGCGACTGCGGTTCACGCTTGGTCAGCTTTTATTCAAACCATATGTCCTGATAGCGAATAATTCCGAGTTCCTGATTGAAGCCGCGCACTTTTGGCTTGAGTATCTGCGCGTCGAACGAGAACCACATCGGGATAACCCAGCCTCTGTCGAGGATGTAGCTCTGTATCGCCTGAAGCTCCTGCTCGTTGTCGCCTATCTTCTCCTGCGCCGCGACGATCAGCGCGTCGAGCTCCGGGGGATGCGGCAGGGAGTACACATAGTTGATCTGGCTGCCGAAGATGAGGTTGAAGCACGTCTCCATGCGCGTCATGTTCAAAACGCGCTGCACGAGGATACCGTTCCAGCCGCCGGCACGCATCTCGTTGTATCCGCCGGAATCCGGGAACTCAACGGACGCCGTGATGCCGATTGCCGCGAGCATACCCTGAATGGCCACGACAGCGTCCTTATCGGCCGCCGACGGCTGACCGAACAGCGTCGTCTTGAAGCCGTCCGCGTATCCTGCCTTCGCGAGGAGCTCCTTTGCCTTGGCGGGGTCATAGTGCGGCACGCCGAAATTCGGGTCGAGCGAGTGTCCGCCGCGTCCCGGGCCGCTCATCTGATACGCAGGCTCCCACACACCGAAGCCGCGCGCGTCGCATATCGCGTCGCGGTCGATCGCGTACGCGAGCGCCAGTCTGACGTCCTGATTGTACAGCGGAGAGTTTTCATCGTCGCAATTCGGCATGAGCGTCAGCGAAATCGGCGACGTGAGCATGATTGAATATCCGAGGTCGCTGAACATCTTGACCTGGTCGCCGCTCATGGCGCCCAGTATATCTATACTCTGGTCGCCCTCGGCCTGAAGCGCGATATTCTGCGTCATGGTGTCGCGAATGAGCTGGAACTCCATCGCGTCAACATACGGCTTGCCCGCTTCCCAGTAGTCGTCATTGCGAACCATCTTGAGGTACGCGCCCTTGGCGTACTCTACGAACTTGAACGGGCCCGTGCCAACGGGGTTCTCCTCAGACCACGCCTCGCCGTTCTTGTCATACGCCTCTTTGGAGATGAACGTGTACATATTGCCCGTGAAGTTGGACAGGGTGGCGTTTGTGTACGAGGGTATCGCGATGGATATCTCGTATTCGCCGAGCACTGTTATCTCGTCATACGCCGCCATTGTACCGGCCGCGCTGCTCTTCGTGGTGTCCAAACACCATTTCACGACCTCGGCGTTAAAGTCGGAGCCGTCATGGAATTTGACGCCCTTGCGCAGATGTATAAGCAGCTCGGGCTTTTCCATGTCCACGTCCCACGATTCCGCGAGTAAGGGCTGAATTTCGCCGTTCGGCAGCTCACGGAAAAGCGCCTCAAGCAGCGGATACTGGAGATATACGTCCGTCGCCTGTGTCGTCCACGGCAGACCGATCGGGCCTGCGCCCTCCGCCGGCGTCACGACGCGCAGCGTGCCGCCGCGTTTCGGCTCACCCGATGCGGGAGGCGCGGGCGGGGCGTCGGGGCTCGACGGGGCGTCGCCACCCGGCACCGCAGACTCACCCGGCGCCGGAGCCGCCGGCGTCGGCGTTGCCGCGGGAGGATTTTCGGTTTTTGTGCCGCAGGCGGCGAGCGCCGCGACCATCACCAATGCGAGTAGAATTGAAATCAGCTTTTTCATAATCTAACTCCTTATAAATATTTTTGTACACTCTTCGTCGGAAATAGCCCCATCCCCTTTCGCGAGCAACTTCAAAATTTATTTC
>JAISKU010000017.1 GCA_031261245.1 Oscillospiraceae bacterium
GAGCTGCTGCGCCTGTCGCGCCGCGCGCGCGTGGCCGCCGAGAGCGCGCCGCCCGCCCTGCACGACTACTGGCTGCGCGAGATGGACTTCTCGACGGGCGAGGCCGCGCTCATCGCCGCGCCGCCGGGCAAAACGACGTGCGAATACGTGTTTTTCCCGGGCTGCCAGCTCGGCGCGTACAGGCCGGAGCACGTCCTGCGCCCGCTCGAGGCGTTGCGAGAACAGCTCGACGTCGGCGTTTTTCTCGGCTGCTGCGGCGCGCCCGCGTACTGGGCGGGCGATGATGATCGCCTTGACGCGAACACTGCGCAAATCCGCGCGGCGTGGGAGCGCCTCGGGCAACCGACGTTCGTGTTCGCCTGCGCGACGTGCGCCCGCGTGTTCTCGGAAATTCTGCCGGAGATTGACGGCGTGTCGCTCTACGAAAAGCTCGCCGATGCGGATAAGCTCGCGCCCGCCGCGATTTTTGACAGCGCCGCGGTGTTCGACCCGTGCGCGTCGGGCGATGACGAGGACATGCAGAACGCCGTTCGCGCGCTCGCGACGCGCTCCGGCGTGGCGCTCACGGAGCTCGCGGAGCGCGGCAAATGCTGCGGCCACGGCGGCCACATACGGCTCGCGAACCCGTCGCTCTACGAGGAGATAACCGCGAACCGCGCCGGTGAGAGCGAGCTGCCGTATATCGTGTACTGCGCCAACTGCCGCGAGGTTTTCGCGTCGCGCGGCAAGGCTTGCGCGCACATCCTGGACGTCGCGTTCGGGCTCTCCGCGCCCGCGACGCCGGATATAGACGCGAGGCGGAAAAATTCGATTGAGGTGAAGCGCATGGTTACAAAACAGTTTGCGGGCGGCGATTTCTCGCCGACGGCGAACCCGTGGGACGATATAGAGCTCATAATCGACGCCGAGACGGCGGAGCGAATCGACCGCAAGCTCATCGCGCAGTCGGATATCCGCGAGGCAATCTACCTCGCGCAGCGCGACGGCGACCGCTTCACCGCGCCCGACGGGAGCGAGCAGTGCTCCATGATAAAGGCGGCGCTCGTCTACTGGGTGATGTACAGGCGGCTCGGCGATAGCCGCTACGAGATAACCGACGCGTACTACCACAGAATGAAGTTCGGGGAGGAGAGCGACAATGGCTGACGCAACGTGGAAATGCGGAAAGTGCGGCGTGCCGCTCGAGGTGAAAAAGACCGTGTTCTCGTACCTCGACCGCTCGTTCACGCACGACGTGGAGGTCTGCCCGAAATGCGGCGCGGTGCGAATCCCCAAGGAGCTCGCGGAGGGGCGCATGGCGGAGGTTGAGGAGCAGCTGGAGGACAAATGAGGATTGACAAAACGCGGCTCGGAAAAACGCAGAGCGTGTGCCCCGTGTGCCTCGCGCGGATTCCCGCGGAGCGCGTCGCGCGCGGCGGGGACATATTTCTCGAAAAAACGTGCGCGGAGCACGGGAGCTTCTCCGCCGTCGTGTGGCGCGGCGACGACGCGCAGTTCGACAAGTGGTGGAGCTACTCGCCGCCCGATAACGCGCCGGAGCTCGCCGCGACGTGTTGCGCCCTCGTCGAGGTCACGTCGCGGTGCGACCTGCGCTGCCCCGTGTGCTTCGCCGGTGCCGGTGACGCTTCGACGGAGCCGACAGTCGCGGAATTGTACGAAATTTTCAAAAAACTCGCGGACGCGGGCAGCACGTTCGTCCAGATCTCCGGCGGGGAGCCGACGGCGCGCGACGATCTGCCCGAGATAGTCGCGGCGGCGCGGCGCGCCGGGTGCGAGACGGTGCAGCTCAACTCAAACGGACTCCGCCTCGGGCGCGAGCCTGAGTTCACGCGCGCGCTCGCGGACGCGGGCCTGTCGTTCGTGTTCCTGCAATTTGACGGCGTAACCGATAAAACTTATGAAAAACTGCGAGGAAAACCGATTTTAACCGAAAAAACAGAGGCGATTCGCGTCTGCGGAGAGAATTTCCTCGGCGTGACGCTCGTCCCCACGCTCGTCCCGGGCGTGAACGACGGCGAGATCGGCGATATCATCGACTTCGCGGTAAAGCACTCGCCCGTCGTGCGCGGCGTGCATTTTCAGCCGATCTCCTACTTCGGGCGCTACCCGACGCCGCCGCGCGACGAGGACAGAATCACGCTCCCCGAGGTTTTACGCGGCATCGAGGCGCAGACCGCGGGCAAATTCAAAATCAAGGACTTCAACCCCTCGGCGTGCGACCACCCGCGCTGCGGCTTCCACGGCGATTTCGTCGTGCTGCCGCGCGGAAAAATAATGAAGCTCACAAAAAAATACAACCCCGACGCGTGCTGCGGCGCCGACGCGCACCTGAAAAACCGCGCGTTCGTCGCGCGCCGTTGGACGCGCAGTCCCGACGCCGAATCCGCGGCACAGACCGAGCCTGCGGCGGACGCGCGCGACATGTCGGCGTTCCTCACGCGCGTGAAATCGCACGGCTTCACGATAACCGCGATGACGTTTCAGGACGCGTGGACGCTCGATTATGAGCGGCTGCGCCGTTGCAGTCTGCACGTTTTCGACGGCGCGAGCACCGTGCAGTTCTGCGCGCGCTACCTCACGAACGCGTGACGCGGCACCCGGGCGGTCTGCGCCTGACGGAGCGCGCCGTGCGCCTCGCGGAGCTGCAATCGGGCGCGAAAATCCTCGACGTGGGCTGCGGCGACGGCGACAGCGCGGAGTTTTTGCGCGCTCGCGGCTTTGCCGCCGTCGGAATTGCCGAAAACGCGGAAAATCTGCCGTTCGCGGACGCGGAATTTGACTGCGTGATGTTTGAGTGCGTGCTGTCCGTCGTGGACGACGCGCCGCGCGCTCTCTCCGAGGCCCGCCGCGTGCTCGCGCCGAACGGAAAACTAATCGTGAGCGATGTGTTCGCGGGCGACGCGGGTGCGCTGCGACGGAGCATGGAGGGCGCGGGCTTCGCGGTGCTGCACGAGGAGGACCACACGCCCGCGCTCGTGACCTACGCCGCCGAGCGCGGCTTCGCGGCGGGAAAGGGACACGGATATGTGCTGTTTGTGTGCAGGAAATAACGGTAAGGAGTGCGGCCATGTCAATTCTAAACGCTTTTGATCTCTCGACGGAGGGAATTCTGCTCCCGCAACACCTCGCCCCGAAAATCGAGGGCTTTCCCGAGGTCGCGATTCTGACGTTCAACGAGAGCACCGTCAAAGCCGCGGTTGAGGCACACGGTGGCGACCGCATCGGCGAGTTCAACGCGGGCTCTGTGTTCCCGATTTATCGCCTGAATTACAATGGAAAACATGTTGCGGTGGCGCGGACGCTCATCGGAGGTGCGGGCTCGGCGGCGCTACTTGAGGAAATCATCTCCAAGGGCGCGCGAAAAATTATCTTCTTCGGTTCGTGCGGCGCGCTTGACGCCGCGCTTCTGAGGGGACATCTCATAATACCCACGTCGGCGTACCGCGACGAGGGCACAAGCTATCACTACGCTCCACCGGAGGATGATTACATAGAGATTGCAACCGCAAACCGGCTGTCTGAGATTTTTTCGGAGCTCGAAATTCCGCACGTGTGCGGCAGGACGTGGACGACGGACGCGCTGTACCGCGAGACGCGCGGGAACACGGAAAAGCGCCGCGCGGAGGGCTGCATAACGGTTGAACAGGAGTGCGCGTCCGTGGTGGCTGTCGGCAAGTTCCGCGGCGTCGAGGTGTACCAGTTCCTGTACGCGGCGGATAGCCTCGCGGGGGAGGAATGGGACAGGCGCGGTGTCGCCATTGAGCTGCGTGCCGACCGCGACAGGTGCATGGAGATCGCGCTGGAGGTTGCGCTAAAAATACAGTAACCACAAAGGAGACGATGCCATGACCCACCTCACCGAATGGCTCTCCCGCAAGCTCTCCGCCCCCCCCACGCGCGCGAACCTCGACGCGCACATCGACCGCGCGCTGCGCAAAACGCTCGACCACGCCGCGAAAAACGGACGCCATTACAGTAAATACTTGCAGAATATTGATATTTATTCATATCATAACATAAAAGAACTGCTGAAATCGCTCCCGTTTTCCTATCCGGCCGAGCTGCGCGACGCGCCCCTCAACTTTCTCTGCGTGCCGCCGCACGAGGTTTTGCGCGTCGTCACAATCCCCACCAGCGGCACGACGGGCAACCCGAAACGCGTGTACTTTTCGCAGGAGGAGCTCGAATCGACGGCCGACTTCTTCAACTACGGTATGCGCAACATCGCGCGC
Source organism: Oscillospiraceae bacterium (assembly GCA_031261245.1). GTDB lineage: Bacteria > Bacillota > Clostridia > Oscillospirales > Oscillospiraceae > JAIRRO01. The sequence continues at coordinate 4,233 of JAISKU010000017.1, forward strand.
GCGGGCGGGCGCGTCATGATCTTCATGCGCGGCGGCAGTCCCGACGGCTCCGCCGTCCCCGGCGGCGTGTGCGACATTCTGACGCGCGGCCTCGCGCGGTTCGGCGCGGAGGGTATCGCATACGGCGAGGTCACGGACGCGGACGCGGCGCGGCGCGCGCTTATCGCCTCCGGAGCGGACTGCGCCGTGGGAATCGCGTCGCAGCTCGCGCAAATCGCAAGGCTGCCCGGCGAGCAGCCGGAGCTCAAATCGGCGCTTCTGAGCGCGGATAACATTCCGCCGGAGACGGTGACGGAGCTCGAACAGCGCTGGGGCTGCGAGGTGTTCTCGCACTTCGGCATGACGGAGACGGCGTTCGGCGGCGCGGTGGACTGCGCGGCGCACGCGGGGATGCACATCCGCGAGCCGGACATGCTCTTTGAGATAATCGACCCCGCCACGGGCGAAAATCTCCCCGACGGGGAGCGCGGGGAGCTCGTGCTAACGACGCTCACGCGGCGCGTCATGCCGCTCGTGCGGTACCGCACGGGCGATATTTCGGAGATAATCCCGGGCGAGTGCCCGTGCGGGTGCGCGCTCAAGCGCCTCGGGCACGTGGACGGGCGCGAAACATAAAAAACAGGAGGTTTTGCAATGACAATCGTGAAAAAGAACGCCGGGGAATACACGCGGTACGCGCTCTCCGGCACGGCGCTGTCCCTCGGGGACGGAGAGCTGACGCTCGACCTCGCGGAGCGTGAGCGCGACTACCGCGTGGACGTCGACGTGTTTCGCGGCGCGGACGGCGCGCTCACCATCGGCGCGGGGCGGCGGTACGTCGCGCAGATCGGCATACCGGCGCGGCGGTACGAGATACGCGGCACGGGCCTCGCCGACGACATGGGGTTTGAGGTGCTGGCAAAGACGGCCGTGCCGCTCGACGCGGACGCGGTGACACTTACGCTTTGGGCGACGGAGGGTTGACGATGGGACGATTTGACGAGGCGCGGCTCGCGCTTGAGGCCGCGACGGGCGGCAAGAACACG
>JAISKU010000177.1 GCA_031261245.1 Oscillospiraceae bacterium
ATGCCGGGGTAAAACGGAAAAAGCTTCCGGAAGTAGATGACCGCGACGGCGATAACCGCGCCGAGCTGTATCACGACGAGAAACATCGCGCGAAACTCCGCCGACACGTCGAGGCGCAAAAACTCGTCGAGCAGGATCATGTGTCCCGTGCTCGACACGGGCAGCCACTCGGTGATCCCCTCGACGACGCCGATAATTATTGACTTAATTATGTTTTGAAGCATTTTGAAACCTCTTTATGACGACATAGACGATGACATAGATGACTGCGGAGGTCACAAGCCCCCAATAGATGTCAAGCATGGAGTGCTGCTTTATGAACACCGTGGACACCGCGATCAGCGCGCAGACAATCAGCGACGGAACGATGTACCGCGCTTTTCTCGTGTATTTTGAGTCAAAAACGGCGAATATGATCGCCGCGAGCCCTGTGACGTGCATACTCGGCAGCACGTTCGTGTTCGTGTCGGCGGCGTACAGCCCCGCGATCACCTTTGTGAAGAGCGTGTCGGGATGCTCGAGCGCCGGCCGCATGTCCTGCCCGTTCGGGAAAACCGCGCAAAACGCGAGCGGCAGCAGAATCGACAGGCTCAGCGCCCACGCGTAACGCCGAAACGCCTCGGGCTCGCGTATCATATGGTGCAGCCCGATACACAGCAGCGCGGGGTACCACATGCAGTACGGCACGACGAAGGCGGGGATAAACGGAATTTTGTCGTCAATCGCCACGTGCGCCACGTAGTACGTGTCGCGCACGACAAGCCGCTCAAAAATGAAAAACGCGGCGATGGAGGCGAGCACGGCGAGCGTCCAGTAAACGTGCCGGTTTTCCTTTAATAACTCCCTTACGCGCCGAATCACAGCTATTCCACCGTTACGGATTTCGCCAGATTTCTCGGCTTGTCGATCTCGCAGCCGCGCTGGAGCGCGATATAGTACGCAAACATCTGCAACGGGATTATCGCGAGCGACGGCAAAAATGCCTCCGCATAGTCCGGCACTACAATCATGTCGTCGGCGATATCCCGCATCGCGTCCTGCGTAGCCGACGTCACGACCGCCAGCACGCGCGCGCCGCGCGTCTTGACCTCGACCGCGCTTGACGCCATTTTGTCAATGAGCCGCGCGTTCGTCGCGATTGCGACGACGGGCGTGTTCACCGCCGAGTCAATCAGCGCTATCGGCCCGTGCTTCAGCTCACCCGCGGCGTACGCCTCCGAGTGGATATACGATATCTCCTTGAGCTTCTGGTCACCCTCGAGCGACAGCGCGTAGTCGAGCCCGCGCCCGATGAAATAGATGTCGTTCGCGGAAAAATACCGCGAGGCGAGATACTGCGCTTTTTCGCGCAGCTTCAGCGTCTCATCTATCGCGCCCGGCAGACTTTCGAGCGCGTCGAGCGCCGCGCGGTATTTGCCGTCGTCAATCGCGCCGCGCGCTTTCGCGATAAACAGCGTCAGAAGATAGCCGACGGCGAGCTGCGTGGAGTACGCCTTTGTGGACGCGACGCAGATTTCAGGTCCCGCGAGCGTCAAAAGCGACCAGTCCGACTCCTCGGCAATCACGCTGCCGACGACGTTGACGACGGACAGCACACGCGCGCCGTGTTTCTTCGCCTCGCGCATCGCCGCAATCGTGTCCGCCGTCGTGCCGGACTGCGAAATGCAGATGACGAGCGTTGTCTCGTCAATCGGCGGCAGGTTGTATCGGAATTCCGACGCGAACATCACCTCGGCGGCCACGCGGGCGAGCCTTTCGAGGTTGTATTTCATCACGACTCCCGCGAAATCGGCGGTGCCGCACGCGACTATGTACACCTTGGAGACGCTTTTTATAAAATCAGCGGGGATATCAAGCCCGTCGAGGTAAATTTCGCCGTCCCTCACGCGCGATTTCAGCGCGCGGCGCACCGCCTCCGGCTGCTCCATTATCTCCTTAATCATGAAGTGCTCATACCCGCCCTTTTCGGCGGCTGACACGTCCCAGTCGATGTGTTGAGGCGTCTTTTCGATCGGGTCGAGCTCGCCGGAGAAAAACTCAATCCCGCCGCGCGTTATGACGGCGACCTCGTCGTCGCGCAGATTGTACACGTCGCGCGTGTAGCTGAGTATCGCGGCGACGTCGCTCGCGAGATACCGCGCGGTGCCGCCGACGCCGAGCACGAGCGGGCTCTCCTTTTTCGTCGCGATCAGCGTGTCGGGGAAGTCCTCGCACAGAATCCCGAGCGCGTAGCTGCCCTCCATGCGCCGCGCAGCCTGCGCCACGGCGAGCTTCAAATCGCCGTTCTCGGCGTAGAAGTACGCGATCAGATTCACCGCGACCTCCGTGTCCGTCTCGGACTGGAAATGGTAGCCCTTGGAGATGAGAAATTCACGCAGTTTTGCGTAATTCTCGATAATTCCGTTGTGAACCACGGCAATTTTCCCGCCGTCCGAGATGTGCGGGTGCGCGTTCTCGTCCGTCGGACGCCCGTGCGTCGCCCAGCGCGTGTGGCCCAGCCCGACGGTGCCCGGCATTTTCGCCCCGCCGTCGATTATCCCCGCGAGGTTGTTCACATACCCGCGCGATTTTGTCAGCCACAGCTTCCCCTCGAGCGACACGACAATCCCCGCCGAGTCGTAGCCGCGGTATTCAAGCCGACGCAGTCCGTCGAGCAGAATCGGCGCGGCCTGCTCGTCGCCCACATATCCTACAATTCCACACATTGTAACATCTCCTCCTGCACAGACGAATCAATTTCAAACGGATAGTTTTCCGTAAAACACGCGTCGCAGAACGCGCACGCGCTGTCCGGGGCGATTTTCGCTAAACTCTCAAGGCTCAAAAAGCCGAGACTGTCCGCGTCAATCATGCGGCAAATCTCCTCCGTCGTGTTGTGCACGGCGATGAGGTTCGCCTTGTCGGGAATGTCCGTCCCGAAATAGCACGGGCTGATAAACTTCGGCGCGGAACTGAGCAGATGCACCTCGCGCGCGCCCGCGTCCCGCAAAAGCTTGATTATCTGCTTCGCCGTCGTGCCGCGCACAATGCTGTCGTCAATCATCACGACGCGCTTGTTCGCGACCGTGGCGCGCAGCGGATTCAGCTTGAGCTTCACGGCCCTCTCGCGGCTCTGCTGGCTCGGACTGATGAACGAGCGCCCGACGTAGCGGTTTTTTATAAACCCGTCGTTGTACGGTATTCCCGCCTCAAGGGCGTAGCCCTTCGCCGCGACGAGGCCGCTGTCCGGCACGCCTATCACGACGTCCGCGTCAATCGGATACTCCCGCGCGAGGTATTTCCCCGCGAGCATACGCGCCCCGTACACGCTCTGGCAGTCGATTATACTGTCCGGGCGGGCGAAATACAGGTACTCGAAAATGCACAGGCTCGATTTCGGCAGCGCGTCCATTCTCATGCTGTACAGCTCGCCCTCATACACCCACACGACCTCGCCGGGCAGCACGTCGCGTAAAAACGTCGCGCCCACGGCGTCGAGCGCGCACGACTCCGACGCGAACACATACGCGTTGCCGCGCGTGCCGATGCACAGCGGTCGAAATCCCCACGGGTCGCGCGCCGCAAGCAGCTTGCGCGAGGACATCACGACAAGAGAATAAGCGCCGAGCAAATGCGGCATGGCGTTCATAACCGCCTGTTCGATACTGCCGCAAGCAAGGCGCTCCTGCGCGATGATGTACGCTATTATCTCGGAATCCGTGGAGGTGTGGAAAATCGCGCCCTTGTACTCGTACTCGGTTTTCAGCGCCTCCGTGTTCGACAGGTTGCCGTTGTGTGCCACCGCGAGCGAGCCTTTGACGTATTTCAGCGTCAGCGGCTGCGCGTTGTCGCGCCCGCCTCCGCCCGTCGTGGAGTACCGCACGTGCCCGATCGCCATCGTCCCGTCGAGCTTGTCGAGTATCTCCTCGGAAAACACGTCGCCCACAAGCCCTGAATCCTTGTGACACGACAGCTCAAGGTCGTTTACCGTCGCAATCCCGCACGCCTCCTGCCCGCGATGCTGAAGCGCGAACAGGCCGTAATACGTGGCGCGCGCACAGTCGCGATCCTCGTGGTATATACCGAAAACACCGCATTCTTCATGAATCGCCATCTTCACAAAACCGCCCGTCATTCAAATTTACGCGTGAGGATAATAAAACATTCCCTTTTGAGGAATTATAACCAAAACACCTTGGGAGGACGCCGTGGCAATCTCAATAATCAGAACCCTCATACTCTACACAGTCATGGTCACGTCCATGCGCGTCATGGGCAAGCGCCAGCTCGGGGAGCTTGAGCCCGCGGAGCTCGTCGTGGCCATCCTCATCTCCGACCTCGCCGCGAATCCGCTTCAGGACCTCGGAACGCCGCTCGCCTACGGGCTTGTCCCGGTGATGACGCTGCTGTTCTGCGAGGTGATGCTGTCCGCCGTCGTGCTCAAATCCCGTCGTGTGCGCCGCGCCGTGTCGGGAACGCCGAGCGTCATAATCGAGAACGGAGCGCTCGACCGTGCGGAGATGAAGCGCAACCGCTACACGATTGACGAGCTGTCGGAGCACCTGCGCAAGAACGGCGTACCGGATATCTCCACCGTAAAGCACGCGACGCTCGAAAAGGACGGGACGCTCTCCACCGTGCTGTACGCCGCCGAGGCGCCCGCGATACCGAAGCAAATGAACCTCGCGGTGCCGGAGCCGGAAATTCCGCTCGTCGTGATAAGCGACGGCGAGGTGATCGGCGACAGCTTGAAAAAGCTCGGGTTTGACGAAAAATGGCTCTCAAAGAGACTTTCCGAAAACGGCAATGCCGGCGTCGATGAGGTGTTCCTTATGACGGCCGATAAGAGCGGAAAGATATATATCGCGCCGAAGGAGCAAAAATGAAAAAAGAGATTGTAATCGCGTCGCTGTTTACCGCGATGCTCGCCGTGTCTATCATAAACATCTCCGTGCTTTCGGAGCTGACCTCCGGCGTCTCGCGCTCGGCGGAGTTTTGCGCCGACGCCGCGCTTGCGGGCGACTGGGACGCCGCCGAGAGGTACGCCACGGAGGCGTTCACACGTTGGGAAAATCACAGCGGCCACACGAAGATCGTCCTGCGCCACAACGTCATAGAGTCCGGCGAAAACGCCCTCATCACGCTGCTGACCGAGATATACTCGCGCGACGCGGGCCGCGCGCTCGGCGCCGCCGAGGCGGTGCGCCGCAACATGGAGAGCATATCCGACGTCGAGAGGATACGCGTGGGCTCAATATTCTGACCCTACTCCTTTATGAGCTTCGTGAGCTCGCTCATGAAGCTGTTTATGTCCTTGAACTGGCGGTAGACCGACGCGAAACGCACGTAGGCCACCTCGTCGAGCACCTTTAGCTTGTTCATCACGAGCTCGCCGATCATCGTGGAGGAGATCTCGTTTTCGAGTGAGTTTTGAAGCTCGAGCTCAATCTCGTCAGCTACGGTCTGGAGACTTGACAGCGGGACGGGGCGGTTCGCGCACGCGCGCAGCATACCCGTCAGCAGCTTCTGCTTGTCAAACGTCTGTCGGCTGCCGTCCTTTTTCGCGACGATTATCGGCATACGCTCAATAATCTCATACGTCGTGAAGCGCTTCTGGCAGCTCAGGCACTCGCGGCGGCGGCGTATGGTGGAGCCCTCCTCCGCCGGGCGGGAATCGACGACGCGGCTTTCGGGGTTCGCGCAATATGGGCATTTCATACTACATGCACCTCTCTATTGATACTGTCGGCATTAACAAAAGCAGCCGCGCTAAGTGCGCTAAGCGCGGCTATGCTTTTGCATAAGCTCTCACTAAATTCGCACATCGCTGCGCTCGTGCTCATTAAGTGTTCACATTATACCACAATACTATCTGTAGTACAACCAAAATATTTTGTAACAAAATCTACTTCTTTTAGGCGAAATTCACGTCCGTTCAGGTATGCGAGCGCGCCCGCGTCCGTCGCAAACGCAAATTTCAGCCGATACGAGCAAAGCAGCTGCGAGGACTCGCCGTACTTGCGGTTCTCGCGCTCGGAGCCGTATTTTCCGTCGCCGAGTATCGCGCAACCCGCGCGCGCGAGCTGCGCGCGTATCTGGTGTGTGCGCCCCGTCAGCAGACGGCACTCGAGCAGCGACAGCTCGCCCTTGGATTTCAGCACCCTGTACTCCGTCGCGGCGAACTGCGAGCCGACGACCTGATTTTCCGACAAAAACACCTGATTGCGCTTCGCGTCCTTGAACAGAAAACCCTCGAGCCGCCCCCGAGCCCTCGGCGGTCTGCCGAGCGCGACGGCGAGATAGTATTTGTCTATCTCCCGCAGCTTTATCTTCTCGTTCACGATTCGCAGCGCCTCGGCGTTTTTCGCCGCTATCACAATTCCCTGTGTGTTGCGGTCGATTCTGTTGCACAGCGCGGGCGCGAACGCGTTCTCCTCCTTCGGATTCCACTCGCGCTTCTGGTACATATACGCCTGCACGCGCGCGATGAGCGTGGAGTAGTCAAAACCCCCGTCGGAGTGACACAGCACGCCCGCCGGCTTGTTCAGCAGCAGCAGATTTTCGTCCTCGAACACGATGTCGAGCGAGGGGTCGCCAATCCGCAGAAAGGCGTTTTCCTCGCGCGGCGCGTCGAAAAACTCGTCGTTCACGTACATCTCCACCGTGTCACCAAAAACGAGCCGCGCGTCGCGCGTTGAACCCTTGCCGTTGACCTTTATGCGTTTGAGCCGTATGTACTTCTGCGCGAGCGACGGCGGAAGCAGGGGAGCGGCCTTCGACACAAAACGGTCGAGCCGCGCCCCCGCGTCATTTTTTTGTATGGTGAATTGTTTCATAGTTGGATTATACTCGCTTGCCGCCGCAAGGTCAAGCCGTGTAACCCTATTTACAATCCGCGCGATGTGTGCTATTATTATTATTATTAGAAGGGAAGATTAACTCGATGAAAAAGCTG
>JAISKU010000210.1 GCA_031261245.1 Oscillospiraceae bacterium
TTGTGCATCGCCTTTCCCTCGCCGTCCACCGTCCAGCCGTGCGTGATTATGCGGCGGTACGGCGCGCGGCCGCGCGTCGCGATACTCGTGAGCATCGACGACTGGAACCACCCGCGGTACTGGTCGCCGCCCTCGAGGTATATATCCGCCGGTGAGCGCAAACCGGGGAACTGCTCCAAAACAGCGGCGTGCGTACTGCCGCTGTCAACCCACCCGTCGAGCGTGTCCGTCTCCTGCGTGAAATGCGTGCTCCCGCAGTGCGGGCACACGAAGCCGCTCGGCAGAATGTCGGCCGCCTCCGTCTCAAACCACGCGTTTGAGCCCTTTTCGGCGAAGAGTTTCGCCACCGCCTCGACCGTCTCCGGCGTGCAGACGGGTTTTTTGCACCCGTCGCAGTAGAACACGGGAATCGGCAGACCCCAGTGGCGCTGGCGCGAGATGCACCAGTCGCTGCGCTCGCGTATCATCGCGACCATGCGGTCGTGGCCCCACTCGGGAATCCACGCGATGTCGTCGCAGGACTCCGCCGCAAGGTCTTTTATCGCGTCCACGGACGCGAACCACTGCTCCGTCGCGCGGAAGATTATCGGGTTCTTGCACCGCCAGCAGTGCGGGTAGCTGTGCGTGATTTTCTCGCTCGCCAAAAGCGCGCCCGACGCCTGCAAGTCCGCGAAAATCGCGTCGTTCGCCTTGCTGTAATGCTGCCCCGCGTATTGCAGCGCCTCGTCCGTCATGATTCCGCGGTCGTTCACCGGCACGACCATTCCGACCTGCGGATACTTGCGGCAGACGTTGAAGTCGTCCACGCCGAAGCCGGGCGCGGTGTGGACACAGCCTGTACCGGCGTCCGTCGTCACATGCTCGCCGAGGATTATGAGCGAATCGCGCTCGTAGAACGGGTGCTTTGCCGTTTGCAGCTCAAACTCGCGCCCGCGCTTGCGGTCTGTGATCTCGTATTCCGTGATTCCCGCCTTTGCGCACACGCTCTCGACGAGTGCGTCGGCGATGATGTAAGTTTCCGCGCCGGTTTTCACAAACGCGTACTCCAAATCGGGGTTGAGCGCAATCGCGAGGTTGCCGGGCAGCGTCCACGTCGTCGTCGTCCAGATGACGAAGTACGTGTCGTCATACGCGTCGGCCTTGAATTTCACGAAAATCGCGGTGCACGGGTCGTCGGCGTACTCAATCTCCGCCTCGGCGAGCGCCGTCTCGTCCGTCGGGCACCAGTACACGGGTTTCAGTCCCTTGTAAATCAGGCCCTTTGCGTACATCTCGCCGAAAACGCGCACCTCCGCCGCCTCGAACGCGGGATCCATCGTGAGGTACGGCTTCTCCCAGTCGCCGATGACGCCGAGGCGTATGAACTCGTCGCGCTGGCGGTTTACGAAGTCCTCCGCGAACGCGCGGCACGCGTCACGGAACTCCGGAATCGTCATCTTCTTGCGGTCGAGCTTGTTCTTCTTGATAATCGCGCTCTCAATCGGCATACCGTGGTTGTCCCACCCGGGGACATACGGCGACTTGTAGCCCGACATGTTCTTATAGCGCACGATGAAGTCCTTGAGGAGCTTGTTCATCGCCGTTCCGATGTGGATATCGCCGTTTGAGAACGGCGGCCCGTCGTGCAGAATGAACAGCGGCTTCCCCTCGCCGCGCTCCATAAGCCCGCCGTAAATGTCGCGCTCCTTAAACGACGCGAGCATGTCCGGCTCGCGCTTCGCGAGACCCGCGCGCATCGGGAAATCGGTCTTAGGCAAATTTACGGTTGAGTTGTAATCCTGACCCATTGAATTGCTGCTCCTCTTCGTTTGCAAAATCCGGGGCGATTATATAATCGCCCCGCTGCCATTTTGATGAAGGTTACTCTTACTCTGACTTTTTGAAGTTGATTCCGAACTTCAAATCGTCGAACTTGTCCTTTGCGGGGACTTCCTCTTCCGCGTCCGCGTCAGCCGCCTTTGGTATGAACGTCTTTGTCGGCTCCGCCTCGGCGTCCGGCTCGTCCGTCTCCCCGACTATCCGCTCCACCTCCGAGCTTATCGCGTCCTGAAGCTCTTCCTCATCTTGCGTCGGCTCCGGAGGGGGCGGCTCATGCGCGCGCGTCACGGAGTTGAGCGCCGACAGGAACTCTATGTGCGCCCCGATAATCTCCTTCGACGCGTTGACAAACGCCTCCGTCTCCGTGACGGCGGCGTCGAGCCTCGCGCGCTCGTCCGCGATCTGCGCCTCAATCTCGCGGCGGCGCTCCTCCGCGTCGCGCTCCATGCGCTCCGCTATCTCCGCGCCGTGCCGCGTCGCCTCGGCGACGAGGTCGTCGGCGGTCTTTTGCGCCGCGAGCAGCGCGCCGCGCATCGCGTCCTCGGTGGAGCGGTACTCCTCAATCTTCTCGACGAGCACCTTCAGCTTGCTCTTCAGTATTCCGTTTTCCTTGTACAGCGCCGTGTAGTCCACCGTGACCGTCTCGAGGAAGTCGTCCACGCCGTTCATGTCGTAGCCGCCGAATACGGCCTTTACGAATTCTTTTCCGGATATCTCAGCAGGAGTCAACATATTTTTATCCCCTTACATTTTTATCTAAAAATATAAACCGTTATTCTCAAGCTCGTCTATCAGGTCGCCCATAAGACTCACGTTGTACGGCGTGATGATGTACGTGCTGACCGCGACCTTCTTGACCTTTCCCTCCTGCGCGTAGGCAAAGCCGGAGAGGAAATCCAGAAGCCGACGCGTGGCCTCCTTGCTCGCGTTCTCGAGGTTCAGCACGACCGTGTGGCGCTCGCGCAGATGCTCCGCAATGTCCGTCACGTTCTCAAAGCTCTCCGGCTGTACGAGCACAACCTGAAGCTGCGCCGTGGCGTGGATGTTCACGACCTTTCCCGTGTCGCGCTTCTCCTCAAACCCGCCGTAGGAGGTGCGGGCCTGCGCCGGCGTTCGCGGCGCCGCCGGAACCTCCGGCGTCGGCGCCTGAGTATATCCCGCCGGCTCCTCCGTCTCGCTGTACGGCCTCATAAACTTCGCCATCGACGAAAAAATTCCCATCCAAATACCCCCAATGTTCTAATTGTACCGTCTCTCCCCGAAAATGGCGCTTCCGACGCGAACCATGTTCGCCCCGGCCTCAATCGCCTCCCGGAAGCTGTCGCTCATCCCCATGGATAAATATTGCATAGAGACATTATCGTATTTTTTTCCTTGTATGTCAATAAAAAGCTTCATCATATCGTCAAAAAATCGCCGATTTTCCCTTTCCGGGCCCAAAATCGGCGGCACGGCCATCAATCCGAGCGCCGAAACGCCCGAAATTTCCCCGATTTTTTCCAGTGTCTCCGCCAATTCCTCGGGAAAAACGCCGCTCTTGCCCTTCTCTTTCCCGATATTCACCTCAATCAGCACGTCCTGCGTGAGCCCGAGCGCGACGGCGCGCCTCCCGATCTCCTCAAGCAGCCGCGCGCTCCCCGCCGACTCAATCAAATCGCACACGCCGACGACATCACGCACCTTGTTCGTCTGCAGATGTCCGATGAAGTGCAGGCTCGTCCCCTCATACGCGCCCTCGGCGCGCTTTTGAAGCAGCTCCTGCACTCGGTTCTCGCCCACGGCGTCAACTCCGGCCGCTATCGCCTCGCGCACGCGCCCGGCGTCGTTCATCTTCGACGCCGCGACGAGCGTAATCTCGCCCGCGCCGCGCCCCGATATTTTCGCCGCCTGCGCAATCTGCTCACGCACGGCGCGCACGTTCTCCGCTATCGCGCTCATCTGACCACCTTGCCGTCAAACAGGTTGTTCGCCTTGACGATTATCTCGCTGCCGTCGCGCAGACGCGAGGACTCGCCCGGCTGCGGGTCGCCCAGTAGGACGCCCTCCGCTATGTACGCGTCGCCGAACTCGGTGATAATCGTTATCCGCACGCGCCGCGCGAGCCGCCCCTCCGCGAGATACACGAACGGGGTCTGAACGGGCTGCGGCGTCGGCGTAGGCGGCGGAGTATCCTCTCCCGGCTCCGGCGTCGGTGACGTCAGCGGCAGCGCGAGCTCGAGCCGTATCGCCTCCTTGGGCACGCGTATACCCGACGCGCCGTCAAACACTATCTCCGCAGTCACGGCTCTCGCCGCGATTATGACGTCCATCCCGCTCGAGCACGAGAGCAGCACGACGCGCTCTCCGCTGCCGTCGTCGCGCCCCACATCCTCAAGCTTCATCCGAAACTCGGCGTTCGCGAGGCTTGTCAGACGCACCGTGACGCCGCTTTTTCCCATTAGCCGCGCCGCCGTCGCGCCGTCCGTCACGAGCGCGAGATACCATTTTATGCCGGTGACGAGCTTCCCCGCCCCGACGGGATTCCCGGGGAACGCGAAAAGCGCGTCGAGATCCGCCGGCGTCAGCTCCGTAAGCGCCGCGGGGGACACGCCCTCAAAACCGTCCTCCGAAAACGCAAACACGCCGCTCTCGCCCGCCGTCACCGCCGTGCCGGACGGTATTCGCGCCATTCTCGCCGCGAGCTCACCCTCGAGCGACGCGATCTCCGCCCGCGCCGACTCCGGGTCGGACGCGCTCATTATCAAACTCTCCGCCTCGACCGCCCGCTGCTCCGCAACGTCCAGCTCGCGGCGCGCCAGCGCCCCGGCGATCGCGAAAACCGCGGTCTGCGACTCGCCCGCCCGCTGCTCCGGCGTGACGGACGCGGCGGCGCGCAGGCGCTCTATCCTCGCCTTCAGCTCGCGCATCTCCGTGACCTCGCCGCTGTCCGCGCCGACGGAGTACGCCGTCGCGACGGTCTGGCCCTTCGCCGCCTTTTCCCCGTCGCGCAGCTCCGGCATTACGAGGCCTCTGCCGCCCGGGAGGACGCTCTCCTCGCGGACGATGTAGCCGCGCCCCGTCTCCGTGTCGAGGAGCGTCACCGCCACGGCGCGCGCCGTGAGAAACGGATTTTCGAGGGAGCGGTAAATATTCAGCGCGAAGTACAGCGCGAACGCCGCGAGAAACAGCCACGGCATCAGCCTTAGCAGCACGCCGTCCGTCTTGCGCCCGCGCGGTTTGGCCTTTTTCATTGCGAATCTGCGTCCGCGTCACCCGCGTCGCGCGCCTCGGCGGCGAAATTGACGGGGCGCGAGGGGATTATCGTGGAGATCGCGTGCTTGTAGATTAGCTGCTGCTTCCCCTCGGAGTCGAGCACGACGGTGAAGCTGTCGAAGCCCGTCACCGTCCCCCTCATCTGGAATCCGTTCACGAGGAACACCGTCACGAACTGGCGTGTGCTGCGCGCAGAATTGAGAAAGACATCCTGCAAATTGTGTGTTTTTGCGTTTGGCATAACTATTACCTCTTTCTGTTTTCTATATTTCCGCCGGGCTTTGTCCTAAATATACCCTTCGTTCTCCAAATATTTTGTCGATATATATACTCCCCAATCGTAATCGGGTGTATTTTCCCACGTGATCCACTTCACGTCCTCGCGCCGGCGCAGCCACGTCAGCTGCCGCTTCGCGTACTGGCGGGAGCGCCGCTTCACCGACTCCACGGCGTCGGTGAGCCATATCTCGCCGAGCGCGGCCTCAAGCATCTCCTTGTACCCTATCGCCTGCATCGAGTTGTACTTTTTCGTCAGCCCCATTTTCAGCAGAATCTTCGCCTCGCCGAGAAAGCCGTTGTCCATCATCTCGTCCACGCGCGCGTCGATTCTCGCGTACAGCTGCTCGCGATTCGTGTAGTCGAGCGCGATGCGGAACGCGTCATACCTCGGCGGAAGCGCCTTCGTCTGCTCGTCATGCTCCACTATCGTCTGGCCTGTCAGCTCGTAAATCTCAAACGCGCGGATTATGCGCTTCTTGTCGTTTTTGTGCAGATGGCGCGCGCTAACCGGGTCGAACGACGCGAGCTCCGCGAGCATTCTCTCCCCGCCGAGCTTGTCGTACCGCGCCTCAAGCTCGCCCCGCAGACTTTCCGCGTCGTTCGGCGCGAATACGCGCCCCGCGACAAGCGACTCTATGTACAGCCCCGTGCCCCCGACGATGATCGGGAGCTTCCCGCGCAACAGTATCCCCTCGACGGCCGACGTCGCGTCCTCGACGTACCGCGCGACGGAATAGTCCTCAAACGGCGATACGACGTCGAGCATGTGGTGCGGAATCCCGCCCATCTCCTCGGGCGTGGGCTTCGCCGTGCCGATGTTCA
>JAISKU010000150.1 GCA_031261245.1 Oscillospiraceae bacterium
GCAGTTGGTGTTGATTACGGTGAGGGTCCACCCGTTCCCATCCCGAACACGGCAGTTAAGCTCACTTGTGCCGACGATACTTGAGTGGTGACGCTCCGGGAAAATAGGTAGATGCCAACACGAAAAAAGAAGCAACCCTGTAAGGGTTGCTTCTTTTTTCGCGGGTCTTCAACAATTTTCGACGTCCGCACTTGTATTTCACACAACGCGGTGGTAAAATACATATTTAGAGCTTCGCGGTCTTTACAATATTTTGCGAGTATTGAACGACGCCCGAAAAAATATAATAACCGCGTGATGAAAGGACAATCGCGCCATGCAAGATAAGCTCCCCTCGCTCTTCGGCTCACTGCGTGAGCCCGTGCTCGCGGCAAGCTCCGGCGAAATAATCTACCGCAACGCGGCCGCCCTGCAAATCCCCGGGCTGGCCACGGATTCTCTGCGCGCGATTTTGCCGGAATACGCGCTCGGCAACCGCTCCGACGCCTTCCTGACGGAGACGGAGCTCGCCTCCTCGCGCTGGATGGTGTCCGCGACGGAGCTCGACGGCCTGACGGTCTACACCTTCATCGCCGAGAACCCCGACGAGCTGGAGCCGTCCTCGGACATCCTCGCCTCGGCGGGCGTCGCGCTGCGGGAGCCCATATCGGTGCTCAAATTCGCCGCCGACTACCTCCTGCCCATCGCGGAGGCGTCCGGCGACGCGAAATCGCGCGAGTACGCGGCGATGATGTACCGCGGCATCTTCGGCATAATGCGCGCGCTCAACCGCCTCGACGCGTTCGTGTACAAATCCGCCGCCCCCGCCGTGTCGGAGCATACGCACTTTGACCTCGTGCGCATCTGCCGCGACCTCACGCGCACCGTCGCCCAGACGCTCGACTGCCCTCACGGGCGGCTCACGTTCACCTCAAACGACCGCGCGCGCATGTTTTTCGGCGACAGACGCCTCATAGAGCGCATGGTGCTCTGCCTCATCGGCAACGCCCTCGTGTTCACCACGGACGTCGCGTATATTGAGGTCTCCGTCAGGGAGGCGGGCGGCCGCGCCGTCATCTCCGTGTCGGACGACGGCCCCGGAATCTCGAACGACGCCCGCTTCGACGTCTGGAAGCGCTACGGCGCAAGGCGTGAGCTCGCCGACACAAAGCGCGGCGCGGGCTTCGGCCTGTCCGTCGTGCAGTCGATTGCGAAGCTCCACGGCGGCGGCGCGCTGCTGGAATCCCGCCCCGGAGAGGGGACGCGCGTCGTCGTGTCGCTCCCGGTGCAGAGTGAAGAGCTCGAGGCGATCTACGACGCTGCGGAGCGCTATTCCACGGGACTCAGCATGACGGAAATCCTCACGGAGCTCGTGGAGCTCGTCCCCCCCGACAGATTTTCACAGAGGTATTTGGATTAGATGGAAAAGAGCCTTGGAATCTATATTCATATCCCGTTCTGCCGCTCCCGCTGCCTGTATTGCGACTTCTACTCGACTACAGGGCGCGAGAGCGACATGGCGCGCTATGAATCCGCGCTGCGCCGCCATATCCGTGAGTATTCGCCCCAGCTCGACGGCTACGTCATCGACACCGTGTACTTCGGCGGCGGCACGCCGAGCTGCTTCGGCGCAAAGCGCCTCATCGCCGTGCTTGACGAGCTCAAGCGCCGCGGCCACGTCTCCATCGACGCGGAGGTCACACTCGAGGCGAACCCGGAGTCCGTGAACAAAAACGACTTCGCGCGCCTCGCCCGCGCGGGCTTCAACCGCGTCTCCCTCGGCGTACAGGCGGGAAGCGACAAGGCCTTGCGCGATTTGGGGCGGGTGCACTCCTTTCACGATGCCGAAACCGCCGTCGCCACCGCGCGCGCGGCGGGCTTCCGCAACGTCGGCGTCGATATGATGTACGGCCTGCCCGGCCAGTCCGGCGACGACTGGTCAAACTCTCTCATGGCCGCCGTCGCGCTCGCGCCCGACCACCTCTCTTGCTACGGCCTGAAAATCGAGGAGGGCACCCCGTTCTACATATTCCGCGACTCCCCGTTTCTGCCCGACGACGACAAGCAGGCGGATATGTACCTGTACGCCGTTGACGCGCTCTCGCGCTTCGGGTACAGGCAGTACGAGGTGTCGAACTTCGCCCGCCGGGGGCGGGAGTCCCGTCACAACCTCAAATACTGGACGGGCGGGGACTACATCGGCTTCGGCGCGTCCGCGCACTCGTACATCGGCTCCGTGCGCTACGCGTCGTTCTCGGATATCGACAAGTACATGGAGGGCGTGGAGTCCGGCGGCGGCGTGGTGGAGACGTCCGAGGAGATAAGCGGCTTCGACCTCGCGTCGGAGTACCTCATGCTCCGTCTGCGCACGGCGCTCGGCGTGTCCGAGGAGGAGTATTACTCCATCTACAAGTGCGGCATGACGCGCGTTTTAGAGCTTTTGCAGTCGTATTCGGAGCGCGGCTGGGCGACCTTCCGCGACGGCCGCTGGCGCTTGACGCCGGAGGGTTTTCTGCTGTCGAACACGCTCATCGGCGAGGTGCTCGACGCGCAAACGCGCGAGCGCACGGAGACGATAAGCCCGTGGCAGGCCTCGCCGACCTCCGACGACACGCAGACCACCCTGTTCGGCAGGGAGCGCCGCATCTCCGGAAGCGTGTTCTAACCGGTTACAACTTTTGTATTAAAAAGTAATTAAGATGTAATTTGAATTTTCGCGAATATAGATATACAATGCTATGGATAAGTCCCGCAAATGATATCACGAAGTGAAGGGGTCTCTCAATGAAGCTGACAGGTGGAAAATCCTCGCGCGCCGTGAAAGGCACGCTTAATAAAAAAGAAAAGTACAAGTCCGACGCGCCGAAAAAGGCCAAAAAGCCGAAAAAGCGCGGGGGCGCAAAGGCCGCCGTCGCGGTTCTTGTAATCGTACTCCTCGTCGCGGCGCTCGCGCTCGCCGGCGTGATTTTCGTGCGCTCGCGCGACACTGTTTACCCGAACGTCTATCTCGGCGATGTGAACCTCGGCGGCCTGACGGTGCGGGAGGCGACCGACGCGCTCCGCGCGAGCGGGTATGAGGCCGCCGCCGACAGCGCCCGCGCCGACGTCGGTCTGCCGAACGGCGATATCATCTCCGTCACCGCCGACGACGCCGGTCTGCGCCCCGACTCCGCCCGGGCGGCGGAGCGCGCCTACGCCACAGGACGCTCGGGCGGCCTGTTCTCCGCCTCGCTGGCGTATCTCAAGGGCGTCCTCGGCACAAAAACGCAGCTCGACGCGGGCGAACTCGCGGCGCTCAATGAGGCCGTCGTGCGCAACGCCGTATCCTCGGCCGTGTCGCGCTTCAACCTTCAGCTCGCGAACGACAGCTTCACCGTGAACTCGCGAAATATTGTGATTGTAAAGGGCTCGGGCAGCGCCCTCGCGAGTGAGGACGACGTGTTCGACCTCGTCGTGGCGACGCTCTACTCCTCGCTGGCGGCTCGCACGCCCGCCGTCGCGGAGTACGACCTGCCCCCCGCGCCGGAGGGCGACGGAATCGACCTCGTGGCGCTCTACAACGCCGTGAATGTGGAGCCCGTCTCCGCGAAATACGACCCGGAGACGAAGTCCGTCACGGACAGCGTCGTCGGCGTCAGCTTTGACATGACCGCCGCCCGCGCCGCCATCGACGCCGCCGACACGGGGGAGACGGTGCTCCTTCCGCTGCTCCTGACGGAGCCGGAGGTCACGAAAACCGCGCTTGAGGCGCTGCTCTTCCGCGACGTACTCGCGGAGCGCACGACGACCATCGACGGCACCTCGAACCGCCTGAACAACATCACGCTCGCGGCCGCCGCGATTGCCGGTCTGGTGCTCAACCCCGGCGAGGAGTTCTCCTACAACGGCACGGTGGGAGAGCGCACCACGGCCAAGGGCTACCTCTCCGCCGGCGCGTACTCCGGCGGCAAGACGGTGCAGGAGATCGGCGGCGGCATCTGCCAGGTGTCCTCGACGATATATGACTGCGTGCTGCACGCCGACCTCAAGGTCACGGCGCGCCGCAACCACCAGTTCATCGTCACGTATCTCCCCCTCGGCAACGACGCGACGGTCAACTGGGGCACGACGGACTTCAAATTCCAGAACAGCTCCGACTACCCCCTGCGCATAGACACGCTTGTGGAGGGCCGCAAGCTCACCGTGAAGCTCATCGGCACAAAGCTCGACGAAAACTCCATAAAAATCGAGTACAACGTCCTGTCCCAGACGGGCTTCTCCGTCGTGGAGATGGAGGATGAGAGCATCGCGCCCGGCACGAGCAAGGTTGACACCTCGGGCCACGGCGGCTACGTCGTGGAGACGTATAAGTACCGCTACGACGGAAGCGGCGCGCTCATAAACAAGGAATTCGTCTCAAAAAGCACGTACAACTCACAAAACCGCATAATCCTCGTCCCCGTGGGGACGCTCACCTCGCCGACGCCGGAGGATCCCACGGCCACGGAGGATCCGTCCGTCACGCCTCCGGAGGAGACGGACAACCCCTACGCGCCGCCCACGGACGCGCCGCCGACCGAGGGCCCGTTCGACACGCCGCCCCCCTCCGTCACACCGCCGACTGAGACGCCCGCGGAAACTCCGACGGAGACGCCGGCGGAGACGCCCGCCAACACGCCCCCCTCTCTCCCCGACGACCCCATAAACGGCGAGATATAAAAATCCGGGGCCGCCCGGTCGGCAGCCCCGTAAAAAGAGAGGGAAGGAAAATGTTCGCGGTGGAAATCGGCCCGCGTCACGCGCTCTCACGTGCCGACGGTGTAATAATAACAGCCGAATATAGCCATACTGTTACGGATTTTTGAATATTTTGTTAATATAAAAGCAGCGGGGGACGGCATTGCCGTCCCCCGTTCTCATTACACTCTGCCCCTGTTTTCCTCACGCGCGTCG
>JAISKU010000175.1 GCA_031261245.1 Oscillospiraceae bacterium
GTCAAACGTCAGACCCGGGAGCTCGAGCGCCTTTTGGAGCTTCTCGCCCTCCGCGTTGAGAATGTGGGAGAGCGCGGCCTCCTCGAGCGCGATGGAGGCGATGATGTTGCCGAGCGCGACGTCCCGGTCAATCTCGTTGATATTTATAGTAGGCATTGACATAAAAATGCCCTCCTTTTTTGCTTTTTGCAGATACCCGCGATTCGGCGGGTTCAATGCAGTTTACTCCGCAGAAAACGCAAAAGCGCCGGACATTTCCGGCGCGGTGTTGGTTATCGGGCGGTTTCGGGGATTTGTGCGGATTATTTGGGGAGGGGTTTTACAATATGCGGAAAAGGTCTTGTCTTTATTTTTACAATATGCTATCATAACACCACAAAAAAGTAGAGAGGAACCGTTATGAACGAAGAGGACGATAAGATTTTCAACGACTTTATGACCTACATGATAGTGACGGGTGAGTTTGACAAAAAAGACGAGCCGGACGAGGAAGAAGATGACGACGAATACGATGACGATGAAGATGACGACGAAGACGAGCAAGATGAAGAAGACGATTATTACTATGAGCCCACGACGAGCAGCAACAGCTATATTACGCCCCGCCAGCAGCAAAGTTATACGCCCCCGCCGAGTGTGCAAAGTATGCGGTTAAAGGACTTCAGCCCGAGGGAAAGACAACAATTAATTGCTATGTATATTGTGAGATACACAATCTTAGCGATATTATTGTTTTTGATGATTTTGGGATTTATAGTGGGTGGTAAGTAAGCAACGAAAGATGTATGAGCAAACAGGCGGCTCCGCGAAAGCGGAGCCGCCTGTTTGTGGAGTCAGTCGTGGTGCGGGCGGCGGGATTTGAACCCGCACACCTTGCGGCACAGGAACCTAAATCCTGCATGTCTGCCGTTCCATCACGCCCGCACGTTTGCGCCGGTTGCGCGCTATATCCCGGCGCCGAAGTCGAGGGAGGGCTCCGGCGGCTCCCCGCTCTCCTCCGCGATTTTTTCGATGTCAAACGGCGTGGACTGGTACACGTAGTAGTTCAGCCAGTTCGTATACATCAGCTGCGCATGGCTGCGCCACGTCACGCGCGGAGGGCGCGACGGGTCGTCGTTTTCAAAGTAGTTTTGCGGAATCTCCGGGTTCAGTCCCGCCTTGACGTCGCGGAAATACTCAAGACTCAGCGTGTCCGCGTCGTA
The DNA here is from genome assembly GCA_031261245.1 of Oscillospiraceae bacterium. Taxonomy (GTDB): domain Bacteria; phylum Bacillota; class Clostridia; order Oscillospirales; family Oscillospiraceae; genus JAIRRO01. Next base: position 1,203 of record JAISKU010000175.1, read on the forward strand.
CTCCGGGTGGCCCATGATGAAGAAGCGGCGGCTGTCCGTCGATTTCACCGCGAACACGCCCGCGAGCGGCGAGTCGGAGAGCACCTCGAGCTCCGCGCGGTCGAGAATGTCCCCGGCGACCGCCTCCGTATACCGCGAGTGCGGCGCCGTGAACGTGTCGTCAAAGCCGCGGAAGAACGGCGAGGTGGGTTTTAGCACGCGGTTCTCAAACACGCCGGAGAGCTTTTTCGGCAGCTCGCGCTTACCTATATTATAGTGGTGGTACAGTCCCGCCTGCGCGCCCCAGCAGATGTGCAGCGTGCAGTGGACGTTGCGCGCGCTCCAGTCCATGATGTCGCACAGCTCCGGCCAGTAGTCCACGTCCTCGAAATCGAGCAGCTCCACAGGCGCGCCGGTGATTATCATGCCGTCGAAAAAGCGGCTTTTTACGGCGTCAAACGTCGTGTAGAACGTCTCCAGATGCTCCGCGCTCGTGTTCTTTGTCGTGTGGCTGGCGACTTGCAGAAACTCCACCTCGATTTGCAGCGGGGTGTTCGACAGCTTGCGCAGCAGCTGGGTCTCCGTGACGACCTTCGTGGGCATGAGGTTGAGTATGAGAAGCCGCAGCGGGCGAATGTCCTGATGGGAGGCGCGATGCTCCGTCATGACGAAGATGTTCTCATTTTCAAGTATTTCCTGCGCCGGCAGACCGTCCTGTATTTTTATCGGCATGACTCATCGCTCCTTTCGTAAAACGCATCATACCACACATTGCGCCATTGTTGCAACAGAGATTTTGAGCTCGTGCGGTTTGGACGAAAAAAATTTTGAAAAAAGTGAAAAAGTTGTTGACAGGGGGGCGGAATGTTGATATACTCTCTGAGCTCGCCTTTCGGGGGGAGCTGCGATGATGCGGGAGATTGCGGACGTCCGGCGACGGGCAAAAGTCCGGTAACTCACGCGGAGTATGTCCGGCGGAATCGCGTGATTCCGTGAAATCGGGCGGCTGGGAATGTACGGGCGGCGTTTACTTACGTATATCGCGCTTTACGGACTTGCCGGAAAAATCCTTTGGGATTTACCGGTTATTTTTCCGGGGAGCGAATGATACGCACGGCGTAGTGTTCGGAATTTTCTCACTGACCTGAAATTATTGAAGGATTTCGGGAGGAAATAAAATGGCACAGGGAAACAAGATGATACGCATAAGACTAAAGGCGTATGACCACCAGCTTATCGACGTGGCGGCGGGGCAGATAGTCGAGACGTCAAAGCGCACGGGCGCGCGCGTCTCCGGGCCGATTCCGCTTCCGACGCGCAAGGAGATAGTCACGATCCTGCGCGCGGTACACAAATATAAGGATTCAAGAGAGCAGTTTGAAAGACTTACGCACAAGCGGCTTATCGACATCCAGAATCCGACGCAGAAAACCGTCGAGGCGCTCATGTCGCTTGAATTGCCGGCGGGCGTCGAGATTGAGATTAAATTGTAGCCAACGCCGCGCGGCGGCGGGTCAAGTTGGCCGAGAGGTCAACCAATAACCTTATATAAAGGAGAAATACCGAAAATGGTCAAAGCGATTATCGGCAAAAAGGCCGGAATGACGCAGATTTTCGACGAGAAGGGGCGGGCGATACCCGTCACCGTGCTCGAGGCGGGACCGTGCGTCGTGACACAGAAGAAGCTACCGGACAAGGACGGGTACGCGTCGGTTCAGCTCGGCTTCGAGGAGGTCGCGGAGAAGCGGCTGACGAAGCCGGAGAACGGACACCTCAAAAAGGCGGGCGTGACGCCGCGCCGCCACCTCAAGGAGTTCAAGCTCGACGATATCGAGTCATTGAACGTCGGGGACACGGTTCTGGCGGACGTATTCGCCGAGGGCGACAAGGTGGACGTGACGGGAACGAGCAAGGGCAAGGGCTTCGCGGGCGTAATCAAGCGCTTCGGCGCGCAGAGGACGCCGACCTCCCACGGCGGCGGCCCCGTTCACAGGCACGCGGGCTCCATGGGCTCGGGCACCGACCCGTCGAGGATATTCAAGGGCAAGATCGGCGCGGGACACATGGGCGCCGAGCAGGTGACGGTGCAGAACCTCGAGGTCGTCAAGGTGGACACGGAGCTGAACGTCATAGCCGTGCGGGGCGCGGTGCCGGGGCCGAAGGGTTCAGTCGTATACATTAAAAACACGGTAAAAAACAAGTAAGGGAGGAGAGACAACATGCCTACGGTTAAGGTCTACAGCATGTCGGGCGAGGTCACGGGCGATTTTGCGCTCTCCGACGCTGTTTTCGGCATTGAGCCGAACAAGTACGCGCTGCACGAGGCGGTGAAGAACCACCTCGCGAACAAGCGGCAGGGCACGCAGAGTACGCTCACGCGCGCCGAGGTCTCCGGCGGCGGCATCAAGCCGTACCGCCAGAAGGGTACGGGCCGCGCGAGGCAGGGCTCCACACGCGCGCCGCACTACACGCACGGCGGAGTGGCGTTCGCGCCAAAGCCGCGCGACTACAGCTACACGATTAACAAGAAGCTGCGGCGTCTCGCGCTCAAATCGGCGCTTTCGCAGAAGGTTATCGAGGAGCAGATTTACGTCGTGGACGGGCTGAAGCTCGACACGGTAAAGACGAAGGATTTCGCGGCGTTTCTCGCGAAGCTCGGCGTGTCGGGCAAGGCGCTTGTCGTGACGCCCGAGGTCGATTCGACGATTGTCAAGTCCGCGCGGAACATCCCCGGCGTCGTGACGACGATTGCGAGCATACTCTCGACGTATGAGGTGCTGAACACCGGCGCGTTCATCGTTGACAAGGCGGCGCTCGCGGTCATTGAGGAGGTGTACGCGTAATGGCGAGATTAGCTTATGACATTATACTCAAGCCGATTATCACGGAGCAGTCTATGGAGGCCGTGGACATCTCAAAGTACGCCTTTGAGGTGGCGCGGGACGCGAACAAGATTGAGATCAAGAAGGCGATCGAGGAGATCTTCGACGTAAAGGTGCAGAAGATCACGACGCTGAACATGAAGGGCAAGATCAAGCGCAACGGGCGGTACCCCGAGGGGCCGCGCAAGGCGTGGAAGAAGGCGGTCGTGAGACTGACGCCGGAATCGAAGACCATCGAATTCTTCGAGGGAATGGTATAAGGGGGAGAGAGAAGCATGTCTGTAAAAAACTTTAAGCCCACCACTCCGTCGAGGAGGCACATGTCCGTATCGGGCTTCGACGGCGTTGACAAGCGGGCAAGGCCCGAGAAAAAGCTGACCGAGGTGCTGAAAAAGCACAGCGGACGCAACAGCTACGGCAGAATCACCGTGCGCCACAAGGGCGGCGGAAACCGCAGGAAGTACCGCATAATCGACTTCAAGCGCGACAAGATCGACATCCCCGGCACGGTGCTTCGCCTTGAGTACGACCCGAACAGGAGCGCGTTCATCGCGCTTATCGAGTACACGGACGGCGAGCGGCGCTATATACTCGCGCCGGTGGGTCTGAACGCGGGCGACACGATAATCTCCGGCGAGGGCGCGGACATCAAGCCGGGCAACTCGCTTCCGATTACGGCGATACCCGTCGGTACGGTCATCCACAACATCGAGATTTACCCCGGCAAGGGCGGGCAGCTTGTCCGCGGAGCCGGAACGGCGGCGCAGCTTATGGCGAAAGAGGGCGCGCTGGCCCAGGTGAGGCTCCCGAGCGGGGAATACCGCCTGATTCGCGTGGGGTGCAGGGCGACGATAGGCCAAGTGGGCAACGTAGACCACTCCAACATCAAGATCGGCAAGGCCGGACGCACGCGCCACATGGGAATACGGCCGACGGTGCGAGGCTCCGTAATGAATCCTAACGATCACCCGCACGGAGGCGGCGAGGGCAAGTCTCCGATAGGACGTCCCGGTCCCGTGACGCCGTGGGGCAAACCGGCGCTCGGCTACAAGACGCGCAAGACAAAGAACCGCACAAACAAGTTCATTGTCAAGCGCCGCGGTAAATAGGAGGGTATGATTAGATGAGCAGAAGCGTTAAAAAAGGGCCCTTTGCCGCGCCGGAGCTGTTGAAGCGCGTTGACGCGATGAACGACGCGGGCGAGAAGAAGGTACTGAAAACGTGGTCGCGCGCCTCGACGATTTTTCCGTCGTTCGTCGGCCACACGATAGCCGTCCACGACGGTAGGCGGCACGTCCCCGTGTACGTCACGGAGGACATGGTAGGACACAAGCTCGGCGAGTTCGCGCCGACGCGCACGTTCCGGGGTCACTCGGGCGGCAAGACAACGAAGTAAGGGGGAACGGACTTATATGGCTGCACAGACAAGTGCGAAGGCACAGCTCAATTACGCGCGAATCTCGCCGCGTAAGGTAAAGATAGTCTGCGACCTCATAAGGGGCAAGGACACGAGGATTGCGGCGGCGCTTCTCCAATCGACGCCGAAGGCCGCCAGCGAGCTGCTGCTCAAGCTGCTCAAGAGCGCGGTCGCGAACGCGGAGAACAACCACAGCTTAGACCCCGAGAAGCTGTACATCTCCGAGACGTACGCGAATCCGGGGCCGATACTCAAGCGCATGATGCCGAGGGCGCAGGGGCGCGGGTTCAGGATCAACAAGAGGACATCTCACATCACCGTCGTCGTGGCGGAGAAAGAGTAAGGGGGGAGCCGAATATGGGACAGAAAGTTCATCCGCACGGCTTCCGTGTAGGCGTAATCAAGGACTGGGACTCGCGCTGGTACGCGCGCGCCGACAAGGTCGGAGATCTCATCGTCGAGGATCACAGTATCCGCGAATACCTGAAAAAGTTGCTGTTTTCGGCGGGTATTCCGAAGATTGAGATTGAGCGCGACAGCACGAAGATCAGGATTTTCATCCACTGCTCACGCCCGGGCGTGATAATCGGCAAGGGCGGACAGGAGATCGAGAAGCTCCGCGCGGACGTGGAGAAGCGCTTCGGCAGCGGAAAGTCCGTCGCGATCTCGATAGTCGAGGTGAAGAATCCCGACGCGAACGCGCAGCTTGTCGCGGAGAGCATCGCGCAGAAGCTTGAGAAGCGCATCGGCTTCCGGCGCGCGATGAAGAACGCGATGCAGCGGGCGATGCGCCTCGGAGTGCGCGGAATCAAGGTCATGGTCGCCGGACGTCTCGGCGGCGCGGAAATCGCGAGGAGCGAGACGTACCACGAGGGGACGATACCGCTTCAGACGCTGCGCGCGGACATCGACTACGGCTTCGCGGAGGCCGCGACGACGTACGGGAGAATAGGCGTAAAGGTCTGGATTTACAACGGCGAGATACTGAGCCAGACGCTAAGGACGACGCCGAGGACAATGGATACAACGCGCCCGCCACGCGAGCGCAGCGAGCGCCGTGATAATCGCACCGGAGGTTATCAGGGCGGAGGAAATCGCTCGGGCGGCGGATATCAGGGCGGCAATCGTTCGGGCGGCGGCGGATACCAGGGTGGTGGCAATCGCACGGGAAGCGGATATCAAGGCGGAAACAGGACAGGCGGCGGATACCAGGGCGGCAATCGCACGGGAGGCTATCAGGGTGGGGCGAACACGAACGCGCCGCGTCCGGCGGCTCCGGCGGCTCCCGCCGCGGCCCCGACTGCTCCGGCTGTGCCGGCAGCCCCCGCCACACCCCCGGAAGGAGGTTCCAATTAAATGCTTTTACCGAAAAGAGTTAAGCACCGCAAGGTGCAGAGAGGCCGAATGAAGGGCGTGGCAACGCGCGGCAACAAGGTCGTCTACGGGGACTTCGGTCTTGTGGCGACGGAGCCGAGCTGGATCACCTCAAATCAGATCGAGTCGGCCCGTATCGCGATGACGCGCTACACAAAGCGCGGCGGCAAGGTATGGATCAAGATTTTCCCCGACAAGCCCGTTACGGAGAAGCCGGCGGAGACCCGCATGGGCTCCGGTAAGGGTTCCCCCGAGTACTGGGTGGCCGTCGTGAAGCCCGGCAGAGTTCTCTTTGAGATCGCCGGGGTCACGGAGGAGGTCGCGCGAGAGGCGATAAGGCTCGCGGGGCACAAGCTGCCCTGCAAGACGAAATTCGCAAAGCGCGAGAGCGATGAGACAGGCGGTGAATAAGATGAAAGCTGCGGAAGTATTGAAGCTCGACGAGAAGGCCCTGGAGGCGAAGCTGACGGATCTTAAAAAGGATTTGTTTTTCCTCCGTATGCAGCACGCGACGAACCAGCTTGACAACCCGATAAAGATCGCGGAGACAAAGCGCGACATAGCGCGCGTCAAGACTGTTATCCGTCAGCGGCAGCTCGGACTGTAAGGGAGGGAGAACAACATGAGTGAAGAGAGAACGTCGTCACGCAAGACGAGAACGGGTAAGGTCGTGTCCGACAAGATGGACAAGACGATAGTCGTCGCGGTCGAGGACCGCGTGGCCCACCCGCTGTACAAGAAGATAATCAAGAGAACATACAAGCTCAAGGCTCACGATGAGGAGAATTCGGCGGGTATCGGAGACCGCGTGCGCGTCATGGAGACGCGTCCGCTGTCGAAGGATAAGCGCTGGCGCCTCGTTGAGATCATTGAGAAAGCGAAATAGGGAGGCGACGAACAATGATACAGCAGGAATCGTACCTCAAAGTCGCCGACAACACCGGCGCAAAAGAGATCAAGTGCATACGTGTCCTTGGCGGCTCGAAGCGCAAGTACGGAAATATCGGGGACGTCATAGTGGCGTCAGTCCGAAAGGCCGCCCCGGGCGGCACGGTGAAGAAGGGCGAGGTCGTCAAGGCCGTAATAGTGCGCACGGCGCGCGGTGTTCACCGCGCGGACGGGACGTATGTGAGGTTTGACGAGAACGCGGCCGTGCTTATCCGCGACGACAAGAATCCGCGCGGAACCCGCATATTCGGACCCGTAGCCCGCGAGCTGCGCGACAAGGATTACATGAAGATCCTCTCGCTGGCCCCGGAAGTCATATAGGAGGCCGAATATGAATATCAGGACAAACGATACCGTTATTGTTCTTTCCGGCAAGGATAAGGGCAAGCAGGGCAAGGTTTTATCAGCCGATCCGAAGGGCGGCAAGGTCATAGTCGAGGGCGTGAACGTGGCCAAGCGGCACCAGAAGCCGCGCAAAGAGGGTGAAGAGGGCGGAATCATCAAGAAGGAGACGCCGATCTACACCGCGAAGGTCATGCGCGTATGCCCGAAGTGCGATCAGCCCACGAGGACGGCGCACAAGCTCACCGACAAGGGTGAGAAAGTCCGTGTCTGCAAAAAATGCGGCGCGGAAATATGAGTAGGGGGGGACGTTAAAAGTGGCAAGGCTTAAATTGAAGTACAAGGACGACGTCGCGCCCGCGCTCATGAAGAAGTTCTCCTACAAGAGCGTCATGGAGATTCCGAAGCTCGACAAGATAGTCGTGAACGTCGGAGCGGGCGACGCGAGGGACAACGCGAAGGCGATAGACGCGATTGTGCGCGACATCACGCAGATCACCGGACAGAAGGCCGTCATAACGAAGGCGAAGAGGTCGGTGGCGAACTTTAAGCTGCGCGAGGGCATGGCGGTCGGCGTGAAGGTCACGCTGCGCAGCGAGAAGATGTGGGAGTTCTTAGACCGGCTGTTCAACGTGGCGCTGCCGCGTGTGCGCGACTTCCGCGGGATTTCGGCGAACAGCTTCGACGGGCGCGGCAACTACGCGCTGGGCGTCAAGGAGCAGCTGATCTTTCCGGAGATCGACTACGACAAGATTGAGAAGATCCGCGGAATGGACATAATCATCTGCACGACGGCGAAAACCGACGAAGAGGCGCGCGAGCTTTTATCCGGGCTCGGCGCACCGTTCATCACAGCATAGAAAGGGGAGAGAATAATGGCTAAAAAGGCAATGGTGCTAAAGCAGCAGCGCGAGGCGAAATTCTCGACCCGCGCGTACAACCGCTGCAAAATCTGCGGGCGGCCGCACGCGTATCTGCGCAACTACGGAGTGTGCAGGATATGCTTCCGCAACCT
>JAISKU010000203.1 GCA_031261245.1 Oscillospiraceae bacterium
ACGTCGCGCTTCACGCAGTCGAACATGCCCTCGACGCGCTCATTTGCCCCGCCGTGTAGCGCGCCCTTCAGCGAGCCGACGGCGGCCGCAATAGCGGAATAGATATCCGTCCCGGACGATGAGAGCACGCGACAGGCGAACGCGGAGTTGTTTCCCCCGCCGTGCTCCGCGTGCAGGACGAGGCACAGGTCGAGAAGCCTCGCCTCCTCCGGCGTGAACACGTCCCCGCGAATCATGTGCAAAAAGTTCTCAGCCATATACAGCTCCGGCTTGGGCAGACGCAGATGCAGGCTCTCTCTGTCCACGTAATGGCGCTTCGCGGCGTAGGCGTTCGCGACTATAACCGGCGCGTGCGCGACGAGGCGCAGCGCCTTTTCGAGCTCATGCGCGATGTCCGCGCCGAACGTCTCCGGCTCCGGGTCATATGAATACAGCGCCAGAACACTCCGCGACAGCTTGTTCATAATATTGCGGCTCGGCGCGGCGAAAATCATGTCCTCCGTGAAGCCGTGGGGCAAGTCGCGGTATTCGGCGAGAAGCGAACAGAATTCGCGCAGCGAGCTCTCGTCCGGCAGCTTTCCGAACAGCAGGAGATACGCCGTCTCCTCAAAGCCCGGCCGCCCCTCCGAAAGAAACCCGTTCGCGAGAGCCGTGACGTCGATTCCGCGATACGTCAGCTGTCCCGGAGCCGCGACGCGCTCCGAGTCCTGTATGTAGTAGCCGCGCACGTTGCCGAGGCGCGTTATTCCCGCCACGACGCCTGTGCCGTCCGGATTCCGCAGTCCCCGGCGCACTCCGAACTCGTCATAATATGATTTTTCAATGCTTGTGAGCTTTTCGATACAGTCCGCGCGCTCCCGTACAAACGGGGAAATGTCTGTTGACATGGATCTACCATCCCTTTACACTACTTTATTTTTGTCATAATAACTCATATCGCGTGATTTGTCAAATGCGTAGCCGCGCTTCGGAATATTTCTGTTTTATTTCATTTTGCGGGAATAATTGCCGCCGCGCGGTCAAAAATAATCCCATCATCAAATCAATATGGAGGTAGTTATATGAAAACCCCTACACAAAAAATCCTCGCGCTCCTGCTCGCGGTCGCGCTTGCCGGTTCGCTCGGAATCGCGGCGCTCGCAAACGACACGACCATCGAATTCGGAAGCGGCGCAAACTCGGCGCCTATCGCCGAAAACCTCGAGTACGAGACGTTCAAGGGCGTCGCGCTCACGGGGAAATTCAAGGCGCTCGACCCCGACGGGGACGCGCTGACGTTTGAAATCACGTCCGCGCCGAAAAAGGGCTCCGTGACGCCGACGGAGAGCTCGGAATTCGTCTACACCCCCGCCGACAAGTCGAAGGGCAAGGACAGCTTCGCCTACGTCGCGGTCGATGAGAACGGCGGCGTGTCGGCCTCGGCGACTGTCACGGTCAACATCAAAAAGCAGTCCGGAAAGACGACCTACGCCGACATGGGCGGCGAAAAGGCGCACTACGCGGCGCTCGTGCTGTCAGAGCGCGGGGTGTTCACGGGCGAAAAGCTCGGCGACGAGTATTTCTTCCGCCCGGGAGAGACGGTGACGCGCGGCGAGTTTTTGGCGATGTGCCTGAAGCTCGCGGGCTCGGAGACGATTGACGGCATCACAAAAACCGGCTTCTCCGACGACGTGGATATCCCCATGTGGGTAAAACCCTACGTGTCGGCGGGACTTATGAAGGGCATCGTCGGCGGCTACCGCGACGAGAGCGGCCGTCTCGTGTTCTCGCCGAACGAGCCCGTTACGTTCGCACAGGCGGCGGTCATCGTCAACAAGACGCTCGGAATTACGGACGTCACGGGCGTCGCGGCCGTTGACGACGAGTCCGTGCCGGCGTGGGCGCGCTCCGCCTCGGCGAACCTCACGGCGTGCGATATTCTCCCCGGTGGTCTCGCGACTGTCGCGGGCGAATCGGTGACGCGCAGCGACGCCGCACAGATGCTCTTCGCGTCGGCAAAGGTGCTCGACGCGCGCGACGAGGGCGGCGGACTGCTCGGCTGGGCGAAATAAACAGCGCGCGGGGCGGTGAAAACCGCCCCGCGCGCTTCTTCACTGTCCGGCGCGAAAAAACGCAGCGCAAAGATGAATAATCTTTCAGAAAAAACGTATGTTGCAGTTGCATTTTACGGGAAAGCGTGTTATTCTGTCAAAGAATCTGGAACAGCAAAAACGAAGGAGGCGTATCCTTTGGTTTCGATAGAAAATATCCCCGGGGAGCTCGCGCGGCTGTCCCGCGTACTGTCGGAGTACGGGCAGTCCTACGCCGCGGGTCAGGCGCACTTTGAAAATCTGGCGCATGAAAAACAGGCGCAGCTTGTGGAGCGCCTCGACGCCATTGAGCAGGAGCACCGCAGAAAAAGCGCCGCGCTCGAATCCGATTTTAACTCCGTTCGCGCCGCGCTTCAGTCAAAGCGCGAGGAGCTCGACGTGATGGAGGCGGGCGTGAACGACCCCCGGTATCACAGGGCGCACAACCGAGACGGTCTGCCGGCCGCAGACGAGAGCGCCGCGATATCGCTCGAGCGGCTGCCCGTCGCGTTCGAGGCGTTTAGCGACTCAATAAATACGCTAAACTCAAGCCCGATGCCGAAATGGCTCGCAAAGTCCATCGGTTACATATACAGCCAATTTCGCTCAAAGAAGTACAACGAAATCCTCACTCAAAAATCCGATATTCTCGCCGCAATAGGCAATAGCGAGGTCGCGCTCACGGACGCCTACGGCGACGCGGTTCGCACCTACAGAGAGGAGTTAAGCGGCAAGCTGGACGCGCTTAAAAATGAAAAGCTCACTTCTGACGCCGATCTCGCCCAGAAGAAAAAAGATTATTTCAATGGGCTCAAGCTCGTCACGCTCGACGGTGTGAAGCAGATTACGATAGAGAGCCCGCTGTACTCGTCGGCAAAGCTCGACTACCGCTGGTTTGAGCAGCTGCTCGGCGACGCCGACATGCTTTGTGACCGCCTTTTTTGGGGCACCCTGAGCCAGAGCGTGTCGGTGGCGGACGACGGTTTCGCGTCCGAGCTGTTGAAAACCGCGATGCCCGGCTGCATGTCGGACAACCTCGCTACGCTCGATATGCCGATAACCACAGACGCGAGGCTCACAAAAAGCGCGTGCTTTATCTGCAAAAACAGTGACGTTAGCGCGGAGCAGATATCAGAGGCGTTCGCCTCGCTCGCCCTGCAAATGCCAAACCTGTACGCGGATTCCGGACTTGAGCTGTACTTTGCCGACAGACGTACAATGGGCAGCACGTACTCGCGCCTCGCGCCGCTCGAGACCGGCGTCGTATCCATCCTGCGCCGGGACGAGGAGCTGCACAAGGTAATTAAAGACCTCTCGGATGATATCTCCGAGCGCAACAGGACTTGTCTGCGCGATATCTACAGCAATATATTCGAGTACAACGCCGAGGCGGTTATCAAGCGCAGGATAAAAATGCTGTTCATAAACGACGTTTTCGCCGAAATTGACGAGCAGCTTTTCAAGCAGCTTCTCGGCATCATTCGCAACGGCGCGAAAACCGGCATATTCGTCTGGATCAGACTGCCGAGGTCTGCGGCGCCAAACAACACAGAGCGCAAATTCTATGAGCTGTGGGAGGCCGAGCCGCAAAATGCCCACGTATTCAACAGCACGGCGGACGGAACGTTCCGCCTCTCCGACGGCGATTACTCCGTAAAGCTCTCGAACATCGTATATCGAAGTCTCGCGGAGCGCTTCATCCGCGCAGCCGGCAGCCTCAAACACGAAGAGAGCATTTTTCTCCTCGGCGACGCCCGTCCCGACCGCGCGGCGTTCTTCTCAAACTCCGCGGCAAACGGAATTGATCTGCCCGTCGGTATCGATGAGCGCGGAGAGGTTTACACGCTGCGCATAGACGCGGAGCACGCCTTCGGGCTCATCGCGGGAAACCCGAACAGCGGGAAATCCGCGCTCATTCACGCGATCATACTTCAGGCCGCTATGCGGTACCCGCCCGAAGAGTTGCAGATAAGCATCGCGGATTTGAAACACGGCTCGGAGTTCCGCGTCTACCAGCAGTACGGGCTGAAATCCGTTCAAGTCGTGCTTGACGACACCGAAAGTGACATCGCGCAGAGCTTTCTGGCGTATTACAAATCCGAGATCGCGCGGCGGAGCAGTGTTTTTAGCGAGCTGGCGGGAAAGTCTGGTAAAATCGTAAATAAATACGAGGAATACCGTCTCGTCGGCGACGAGGCGGGGTATCCAACCAAGATGCTTCCGCGTCTGCTGATCATAGTTGACGAATTCCAGTCACTGTTTGAGAGCGGCGGCGACGTGGCGGAGCTCGTCAGCGAGCTCGTCAAACAGGGCAGGGCTTACGGCATCTCGCTCTTCATGGCGTCACAGCGCGCAAATACCGACTCCGTGCGCAACGCGTTCACCTCGACGCTGAAGGACTTTTTTGTCCACCGTGTTTTGCTGAAAAGCCCGCAGAGCGCGGCGAAGTTTGTCATGTCAGAGCGCCCCGCCGACTCCTCGTCGGAGAATCCGGCAATAAGCCTCGCCACCATGCTGAAGCCCGGACAGGCCATCTTCAACGACAACTCCGGGCAGACGGTCGGTAACAACACCACCGTGCAATGCTATTACGCGGAGAACGCCCTGATATCGTCCTTATGCGGGGAGCTTGTCGCGATTCAGGGGCGCGGCGACACCGTGCTGCTCAACTCCGAGGAGCGCCCGAAGCTCGCCGACGGCTATCCGGAGCTGCACGGCCTCGAGGTGTGCCTCGGCCGTTCCAACAGACTGCACTATGACGTGTACACAAACTCCGAAAACAGTGATTGCCTGCTGGACGACATGGACGTCACACTTGATTTCGGCAAGTGCGGCAACCTCCTTGTGACGGGCTCCGACGCAAACCTGTGGTTATCGGTCACGCTGTCCGCAATCCACCAGCTCATCGCCCGCTATCCCGACGCCGAGTTTCACGTGTACGACCCCGCGTCCGGCATAAAGACCGCGACGCTGCGCCGCCTCACGGAGAGTTGCGCGGCTGTAAAATTTATTGCAAACACGGAGGATTTCGGCAGGTTTGTCGCGTCCGCGCGAGAGCGCGGCAACGGCGCTCCCGTGTTTCTCATCCTCGTGGATCCCGCCAACGACGGCGCGTTCGTCATGTCCGGCTATTCGCAGACGGATTTCATGGCTGATTTCGCGGGTCTGCTGCGGGAGGGACCCGCACGGGGCGTACACGTGATACTCTACACGCGCGAGTACAAGGAGCTCAGATCGAAGATGTCCTACGCCGCCGACGCGTTCCGTATGAGGCTGATTTCTGTAGGCGATACCGAGAACATACGCGTGTCCGTCTCGGACAGCATCGCCGCAAGGCTCGTCGTAACGCAGTACAACATCCCGCGCGACGGCATCGTGAAAGCGTACTACTTCAACAAGGATACAAACAAGTTTGGGCGCTTCCGCAGCTTCCACCCCGACGAGTTCGAGGGGCTTATCGGCGGAGATGTGCCGCACGACAACGGCGACGAGTATTTTTCAGGACTTTCCGGTAACACGGCGGCGTTCGATTAATTGATGCCGCAAAAATATTATTTTAAGGAGATGTACGCAATGGAACATGTAAACAAGAGGACATTTGACAAGCTCGTACCGAGAACCGTCGTCGCGGATGAGGCCGAGGAGATCGCGCGTATGCGCTCGCTGCTGACGAGCGATTCCCCCGCGCTCATCGACAATGACGGCACCATCACCCTCCCGGACTCGAGCTCCCGCCCCGGTGAGAGCGACAAGATTGTGCCCAAGACCACCGTCGCCAACGAGGCAGATGAGATTGCGCGTATGCGCTCGCTGCTGACAAGCGATTCCCCCGCTCTCATCGACAACGACGGCACCATTACCCTCCCGGACTCGAGCTCCCGCCCCGGTGAGAACGACAAGATCGTGCCTAAAACCACCGTCGCCGCGGAGCAGTGGTACAATACGAACAGGCGGCTGCTCGAGGCGGAGATTGCCGCCATGGAGGACTTCATTCCCAACCCGAGGCAACGCAAACGCGGCTTTCTCGAGGACGGGAAAATGTACTGGCAGGTTGCCGTCGGCCCGAAAGTTGCCGGCAGACAGCGCACGTGGGTGCTTCTTATGGTGTACGACTCCGACCACCCCCAGGTGCGCTGGGGCGGCTCCGTCAAGGTGTACCCGGTTTCGCCAAACATCAATGAGATGCAACAGCTCGTGAACAACTCGCGCATAACTCCGAAAACTATTCCGCATCTGCTGTCGGGGCCGGGCGGATTGTATATGTGCTCCGCGCACACGAGCGACGTCCACGCGGGAGAGCAGATAACGAGCGCGGCGCAGTGCCTGCGTTTCGCTATGCGTTGGATAAACGTGTTTGAGCTCGGTCTGCGCGACCAGAAAACATGGACGCTGTTCAACGGACATGGCCAAATATAGAGGACTGTATATGTATGATTCAAACGACGATGCGCCGGTAAACGAGCGCGTTGAACGCAAAGAGAAGCCGGAGCCGACCCCGGGCGCGTCCGAAGACGGCGCGGGGCTTCCGGAGGTTTACCGCGCGGAGCTTCAGGCGCTGAAGCAACGCGACGCCGGTATCGAGATATCGCGCAGTGCGAGCGGCAGGTATTACGCCTTGATAAATATCCCCGCCGCGCACACATGGAACTTCATGGTTTTCTACGACCTGCGCTTTCCCGATTCCGACAAGCCCGGCGGCGTACCGATAAAGCCGGTGCTGCTGTACCCGACGCTCAACAAAATACCCGCTCTTGCCGAGCTCGAGGCCTTTCCCTACTCCGTGTTTGACGATGACCTAAACAGCGAATATCTGTTTTCCGAGACGATATATAAGGCGGTCACGCGCCGTTTCGGAAAGACTGATCAGCCGCTTTCGGAGATATTGTATGATTCGCTGCTGAAATGGGTTCGCATGATCGAGAATGCCGACACCTCCGCAAAGGAGCTCGACGCGCTGCTCAACGGATGGGCGGACATCGCAAAAAAGCACCGCTTCACCGTGCCTGCCCGGCGTACCCCTAAGCTCGGCTTGGGCAAAAAATACAATTCCGAAGAACGCAGCGCAAGAGGACATCCCCAGTGCAAAAAGATCGTCCTGTCGCGCCGCGCGTATGCCGCGATTTATTCTGAGACTCAGCGGCGCATCACGACCGAGACCGGCGGAATTTTCATGGGGCACTACAAAAACGGAGTCTGGTATATTATCGAGGCGACCGACCCCGGCATAAACGCCGTATTCAGCGGTTCGTATCACGAGGGCGACGAAAAGTATTACAACAACGTGCTTCGCGCGGTCTCGCGCCTGTATAGGCACAAGCTGGAGCTGCTCGGCATGTGGCACCGCCATCCCGGCTCGCTCGACCGCTTTTCCGGCACCGACGACGACACGAACGGCAAATACGCGGAGGTTGTGGGAAACGGCGCTATCTCCGCACTTGTGAATATTGACCCCGAGTTCAGACTGACTTTTTACTACGCGGTTATGCAAAACGGCGGGGTCACCTATTATAAGACGGATTACGAGGTAAGCGACGATTACGGCGACATGGCGAAGTTTCGCGAAATCGCGTCGCAGGAGGACATAAACCGTCAGATAAATAATCGCTCATAACGACCGGAGGTGACCATATGTCAATAATTATAAACAGATATGATCTTATTCCAACGGCGGAGGATCTCCCCCGCGAATTTGACGAAGCCGTCGCGAACGCGCTGAAAAGCGCTCCGGCGGATTCCCTCGACGGCGACGCCCTCGGCACGCTCCCGGAAACGGATTCCGACGTTGTGGGCGCCGATTTCATGCGCGATTTGCTGGAAAGCGGCGGCGGTCTGGGCGAGCGCGCTGAGGACGACGCCGATTCCGATTTTGACCTGAACGACTTCGATGTGGCGCTTGGCGAAATGATAGAGCGACTCAACTCGCGCGCCGCAAAGGAAAATCTTGTCATGGTGCGCTCGGACATATTTGAAGACGCCGGCTATATCGGCGTCGTGTGCGGCGTCTCAAGACCCGAGACAGGGAAATACTACATCCTCGGCAGCGACGCGCACGGACGCTTCCCCGTTGTCGGCTTCATTTTCTCTCCGGACACCTACCGGCTCGCGGCGCGGGCGAACGCAAAGCTCGAGGGGTTTGACTTTTACGGCGCGCATATAGACGGCGACTGGCAATTCACCGCCGCCGACGGCGCTCTGCTGCAATACGCGAAGTTCGATACAACCTCAAGACTCTTTTCCCGCAACTACGGGCTGCTTGAGAGCGGCTATATGCTGCAAAAACGCGCCGTGCTCGTCGGATGCGGCTCCGTCGGAAGCCATGTCGCGCTGGAGCTCGCGCGATCCGGCGTGGGTAAATTTGTGCTCACAGACACAGACAC
>JAISKU010000061.1 GCA_031261245.1 Oscillospiraceae bacterium
CGTGATAGAATGACGCGAATAAATTATCGGAGGTAATGTCAAGTGCCGCAAAATGTGTCAACCATCATTATGATCGTCGCGATGGTCGCGATATTCTACTTTTTCATGATTCGCCCGGAGGGCAAGAAGAAAAAGAAGCTCGCAGAAATGCGCTCATCCCTGTCCGTCGGCGATACCGTTACGACAATCGGCGGAATCTACGGCAAGGTGGTCTCCGTCTCCGACGAGAAGCTCGTGTTTGAGACGGGCGACGACCGCGTCCGCGTCGAGGTCGCAAAGTGGGCAATCTCGACAACAGGCAAGGCCACAACCGAGAACCCCAAGTAAGCTTTGTCAAGGTATAAACCGCCCTCCTTGTGAATAACTTGTACAAACCGTACTTGTTCGTGAAAGGGAGGGCGTTTTCATGCGTCAAAATCAAAAAGGCTCCGGGGCGCTAAAGGCCGCGGCGCGCGGAGTTGCCGCCGGCTTTGCCGTCATCGTGATACTCTTCGCGGCGGCGGCGCTTTTCGTGTCCCTCGGCAAGCTGCCGGAGGAACTTATGCGTCCCGTGTCGCTCCTGTGCGCGCTCGTAGGCGCGCTCACGGGCGGCGTTGTCGCGGGCAAGGGCGTCGCGTCGCGCCGCTTTCTTGCCGGAACAGCCGTCGGCGCCGTCATGTTCGGCGTGTGTCTCATCGGCTCGGCGTTCGCCGAGGACACCTCCTTCCCGAGCAGGTGGCATCTGCTGCTTCTTGTTGCGATGGTTCCGGGCGGCGCAATCGGCGGGGCAATCGCCGCGTCGCGCCGTTCGCGCCGCCGCTGAACGGAGTGCGCGATATGAACACAAGAACCTATAAGACCGGGTTTTTTCTCTGCGCCGCGCTGTTTGTGTGCGGCTGCGCCGCCGGAGTCGCGGCCTCCGGCCTCCTGACGCGTAGCGCGCCCGTCGGCGAATACATCTCCGGTCTGTCGGAGTCCGCGGGCTCCGCGCTTGGGGGCCGATTCGCGTCGTCGTTCCTGTCCGCGGGAAAATTCCACCTCGCCGCGCTGCTTTTCGCGTTCTCTGTGCTCGGCGTCGCGGGGATCCCCTCCGTCGCGGCCGTGCGCGGATTTCTGCTGTGCTTCGCCATGTCCTCCGTCATACGCTTCTGCGGCTCCGGAAGCGTATGGGCGGTGCTCGCGATGTTCTCACCCGAGGCGATAATCTCCGTGCCGTGCCTGTTCGTACTCTCGGCGCAGTCGTTCAACGCCTCCGCCGGGCTGCTGCGGGCGGCTTCCGGAGCCTCGCGCGGCGCGCTCCCCTTTTCGGGCGGATTTCTCTCGCGCGGCGCGGCCTGCGCCGCCCTGCTCGCGGTCGCCGCGCTGATTGAGGCGATTATCTCCCCCGGCCTCGTCGCGCGGATTGTCTCCGGCGGCGCATAACGTATTTCCGTATATTTCCCGACCCGATTTTACAGCGTGTTTCCGCCGCTTTCGCACCATGGGCGCAATACAATCATCCTGTCAAAATAATACATAAGATAGGATGATTTTTGTGACCCTAAATGACATCATGCACCGCCTCACGCGCACCACGGCAAAATCCCGCGACCGCGACCGCGCGTCGCTCCTCGCGGAGCTCGTCACGCGCTTCGCCATCGGATTTATCCTCTCCGGGGCGTCAATTCTCTCGGGACTGTCACCCTTTGCCGCCGCGTTCGCGGCCTCCTCCGGAGCCGGGATTGTCGGCCTCGTCACCATGCTCGGGGTCTCGATCGGCTATTTTCTGTTTTGGCCGTTCCTGCCGGCGCTACGGTACGTGTCCGTGACGCTCATCGTCGTCGCGACCTCCGCCGTGTTCCGCTATACCGAGGTTTACCGCTCAAGATGGTTTATGCCGATGGTCTCCGGCGTTCTCTCGGTGTTCATCGGGTTTATCGTCTGCTCTGACGGCGGGTGGACACTCCCGGAGGCGATACTCATCGCCTCCGACGCCGTGCTCTGCCTCGGCTGCACGTATTTCTACAAAACCGCGCTCTCCCCGTGGTCGGGACAGCTCAACTTTGAGGGCGAGGTCGTCCACACCGTGAGCGTGCTCATACTGCTCGCCACGGCGCTCGTGTCGCTGGCCGGTCTGAAGCTCTTCGGCGTGCTATCCGTCGGACGCTGCGCGGCGGCGCTCGTCGTATTCCTCGCGGCGTACAAGGGCGGAGCCGGGACGGGCAGCGTCACCGGTCTGGCCGTCGGCCTCGCGATGGACGCGTCGGGCGCAGCCGCGCCGATGTTCTCGGCGGCCTTCGGCGTCGCGGGTCTCGTGGCCGGGATTTTCTCAAAACGCAGCCGCTTTTTATTCACGCTCGCGTTCATAATCGTTGACGCCGCCGCTGCAGCCATGGCGCTGCACAGCGCCGCCGTCCCGTCGATACTCTACGAGGTGTTCGCCGCGTCCGTAATCTTCATGCTGCTGCCCCCGTCCCTATTAGCGCGCCTCGGCGCGTTTCTGCCGGAACGCGCGCAGAACGGAGGGGCGATACGCGCGCGGGAGTACACGCGGCGGCGCGTGGAGCAGGCCTCGTTCGCGTTCCGCGACCTGCATGACGCGTCCAGAACGCTCCTAGAGCAGTCGCGCGAGACGGACAACAGCGCCGTGGTCTTTGACCGCGCCGCCGACGCCGTGTGCCGCCGCTGTAACTCGGCGTCGCGCTGCTGGCAGGAGGGCTACAACGCCACCGTGGACGTGATGAACAACCTCACGCCCGTCATCCTGCGGCGCGGTAGACTCGAAAAGGGCGACTTCCCCGACTATTTCGCCGACGAGTGCGAAAATCTCGACGCGTTTATCTCCGCCGTGAATTACGAGCTGCGCTCGTACCTGTACCGCCGCCGTCTGAAAAGCCGTCTGCGCGGCAACCGCGCGGCGGCGCTCAATCAATACTCCGAGGTCTCGGACATTCTCCACGGCATCTCCGCAGAGCTCGGCGACGGTTTGCGCTTTGAGCCGGAGCTTGAGACGCGGACGCGCAAATACCTGCAAAGTCTCGGCGTCGTCGCGGACGTCTCCGTGTTCCGCGATCGTGGCGGGCGTCTGCACTCGGAGATATCCGGCGCGGAGCTCAACGCCTTCAAGCGCGACCGCGCGTGGCTGGACAAGCTGTCCGTCGTGCTCGGGGTCAGGCTGTGCGTCCCGGAGGGGCGGCCGCGCTCCGGGCGGCTTGAGTTGCTCGAGGCGGAGCCTCTCGCGGCCTCGGTCGGCGTGTCGCGCATGAACAAGCACGGCAACGACGTAAACGGCGACACTGGCGCGTACTTCAAAACCGACGAGGGCGTCCTGTACGTCCTGCTGTCCGACGGCATGGGCGCGGGCGAGGAGGCCGCGTGCCTCAGCTCCGACGCCGTGCGGATACTTGAGCGCTTCCTGCGCTCCGGCGTCGCCCCGGAAACCGCCGTGCGTATGCTCGGCGACATAATGCTCCTGCGAAACGAGGAGGACGTCGGCTGCGTGACGGTCGATCTCGCCTGTGTAAACCTGTTCTCCGGCGAGGTGACGCTCTTAAAGTACGGTGCGGCCCCCTCCTACGTCAAATCCGGGGCGACGGTGACGCGCGTAAAGGGCAAAAGCCTCGCGGCCGGGCTCGGCTCGCCGCCCGACGACAAGCCGGACAGCGTAACCGTGGCGCTCCGCCCGGGCATGTACGCCGTCGTAGTGTCCGACGGGGCCGTCCACGGCAGCGACGACAGCGCGCTCGTGAAGCTGATATCCGATTTCTCCGGGGACGAGCCCGGCAAGCTCACCTATGCCATCGTCGAGGCGGCGCGCGCACGCGGCGCGGCAGAGGACGACACGACCGCGATAGCGATAAAAATAACGGCGCGCGAGTGAGCACGTGATTAAAACCGCTCCCGAACGGACATTATCCGTTCGGGAGCGTGATTAATATCGGGAGCGTGATTTTTATATGGTAAAGGGCATGACGCGCCGCGTAATCGTAGTCAAGCCGCCGGACAGGCGGCTGTTTGAGGAGGCGGTGTTCTTTCTGCGGGAGGACGCCGAGGCCGGGGTGTCGGGCGACGACATTATCGCCGAGGCGCGCGCCGTAGCGGACAGCTTCGTGCGTGAGAATCTCCGCGGCGCTTTTCCGCGTCTGCGCGCGCCGCTCTGGGCGGCGGCCGGCGCGCTCACCGCGAGCGCCGTGTGGGCGTTTTTCCTGTTTATCCGCTAAAGTGTAAAATTATTTTTGAAAAACGGTTGACTATTCCGCCTTCAAGTGATAAACTTTATAAGCCGCTTTGAACGGGTTCCTCAAGCGAGAGTAAAATCTCCGCCCGGGAGAGCGAGTCTCAACAACATATGAGGTGAAAGTACATTGCTGGCAATCATTGAAACAGGCGGTAAGCAATACCGCGTCTCCGAGGGCGACACCCTCTACATCGAAAAGCTCCCGCTCGAGGCAACAGAAACTGTTACGTTCGACAAGGTTCTCGCGGTGCTCGGTGAGACGAACACGTTCGGCGCGCCGCTTGTCGCGGGCGCGAGCGTCACGGGAACGATCGAGAAAAACGGCAGGCAGAAGAAAATCATAGTTTACAAGATGCGCCCGAAAAAGGGCTACCGCCGTAAGCAGGGTCACAGACAGCCCTACACAAAGGTTCGCATCGACAAAATAAGCGTATAAGGAGGCGCAATCATGGCACATAAAAAGGGAATGGGCTCGACCAAGAACGGTCGTGACAGTAAATCCAAGCGCCTCGGCCCCAAGCGCGCCGACGGCCAATTCGTCCTCGCGGGCAACATCCTTGTCCGCCAGCGCGGCACAAAAATCCACCCCGGCACAAACGTCGGACGCGGCAGCGACGACACGCTCTTCGCTCTGGCGAGCGGCAAGGTGAGGTTTGAGCCGCTCGGAAAAGACCGCAAGCAGGTCTCGGTCTACGAGGAAGCGGCGCAATAGCAGCGAGTTGAATTAAAACAGAGGGTACGCGGTTGCGTACCCTCTGTTTTTTCATAATATCGCGCCTATCCTTTATAGTTTTCGACAAATTCTTTGGCGAAGTCGCGCGTACAGCCGGGGTATCCCCTGTAATACCTGTGCAGCGCGACGCACCGCTTACAGTCGCCGTGGTACGCGCACCCAGTCACGGCGCAGGTGCAAACCAGATTTGCGGGGTCTGCGACAATTCTTGCCCATTCGTCAAGATCTGCTTGAGTTGCGACGCGCGGCGCGTCATTTTGATTTTCAGCCATTTTTTTACTCCTTATATATTATTTATTTTATAACTGTTATGAAATCCAATACCACTCATTGTAGTACGTATTGGCTCCGGGCGACGGGATAAACTCGACTCCGCCCAGTGACGCGTTGCACACCATCGCGCTCTGCGGCGTGACAAAAGAGTAGAAAAGCAGGTCGTCGGAGACGTATTTGTTCAGCTCCAACACGAGATTCATGCGCTCGTTATCGTCGAAGATGTTGGAGATTTTTTCCTGGACTTTATCGACAAAGAAGTCATATCCTGCCCAGCCGCCCTCCAAAAAGACCGGGGAAAGGTTTATGGCGCCGTGCAGACCCGTCGCGGCAGTCCTCGCGGGAGAACCGAGCACGTATATGTAAATATCGCTCATGGTCGGATCGCCTATAACCGAGAGGAAAGAGGCGGCGTCGTAGTTGTTGATTACGGCTTTTATGCCGATTTGCCCAAGATTGTACTGGAGAATCTCGGCGATCGTCGCGTTTTCGGTAGTGCCGTCGGTGACTATCCTCAGCTCCTGTCCGTCAACAAGGCCCGCTTTTTCGGCATACTGCTTTGCAAGCTCCGGGTCGTACCCGGTTCTATACAGTTCATTCGGGTATTCAAGCCTCGGGTCAAAGTCGCTGACGTCATTGCTGCACGCCCACGTCGGTATGCTGGCGAGTCCGTCGAACACCAAGGTTTTTATCGCCTCCCTGTCAACGGAATAGGCTACGGCGTAACGGGCGTCTATATTGCTCATTTCCGAGTTTGAGGTCAGGTTGAAAAAGACCGCTGTCGCAAAGGAGGAATTTCTGAGGAAAGTTTTGTACTCCGGCAAGCTCTCTATGAAAGAAACCTCGCTGTTCGGAACGGCGGCCACGTCAACCACCCCGGTCTGGAGCGCCGTAACACGCTGCGCGGGCTCCGAGTTGACGTAGAACTTGAGATTCTTTATCGCGGGAGGGTTGCCCCAGTAATTCGGATTCGCCTCTAAGTAGACGTGGCTGTTGATTACATATGTCTGCAACAGATACGGGCCCGTTCCGATGGGGTTGAATTCGTACTCCAGCGCGTCATATGTGCTGTGGTCGAACATCGGGTAAAGCGAGAGGCTGTTCATTACGCCTATGTCCCAGTTGTTCAAATGCAGCTCAATCGTGTAATCGTCAATGATCTTGGATTCCGGGAAATTGGCGGCGGGACACCACGGGAACAGTCCGCTGTCAACCTCTTTCCACGAGAAAAACACGTCCTCCGCCGTAAAGGGATTTCCGTTTGAGAAATAGACGTTTTCTCTGAGGTGTATCGTCCATAAAACATCGGATATGTAATCGACGCCGGTGGCGAGTATCCACTTGATTCCCTCGTTATCGACATCCCACAGTTTTTCGGCGTACATATTCGCGATTGCCCCGAAATCACCCCAAATCGGGTTTTTCGGGTTTATCGAGCCGCTGTCCCCGGTGACGGCGATGTTCAGGGTATCCCTTGTAGACGCGGGCGCTTCGGGCTGATCTCCGCCCTCCGGCGGCGCCGGCTGTGCGCTCTGTCCAGGTGTTGCCGCCGGCGTGGGCGTGCTCGCGGGCGTGTCTTTCGCGCCGCAGGCAGTCAACGATAGCAGCAGGATCGCAATCAGGATTAGACTCAGGATTCTGTGATGTTTTTTCAAGTATTTACGCCTCCTTATAAACAATTTGTATTATCATTTTTACACCTGTAGTCGATATTTGTCAAGCGATTCTCACTTTATATTTTTTCAGCCAGTAATTCATCTGCAAAAAGTACGCGATCGTCTGCGGCGCGGTCATAAGCTGCCCGTACCACGGCGCCGCGTCCGTGTCCGTAATCAGCGCCTCGAGCGCGTCCTTTTTTACGATTTGCAGCACGGGCGCGTCCGCGTTCTCGAGCGCGCTCCGCAGCTCCTCCGACACCGCCGCGAGGTAATCGGGGTTGTGCGTCTTGGGGTACGGGCTCTTCTTGCGCCACAGCACCTCCTCGGGCAGCAGTCCGCGCACCGCCTCGCGCAGAAGCCCTTTCTCAAAGCCGCTGTGATCCTTGTACTCCCACGGCAGTGTGTACAGGTACTCCGCGATGCGATAGTCGCAGAACGGCACGCGCACCTCGAGACCGGAGTACATCGACATGCGGTCCTTGCGGTCGAGAAGCGTCTGCATAAACCACTTGAAATTGAGGTTCACCATCTCCTTCATGCGGCGCTCCGGCGCGTTTTCGGGCGCGACAGACGTCTCGGAGAGCGTTCTGCGATAGCGCGTGCGCGTAAACGTCTCGCCGTCAATCTTGTGCTCCGGCAGCAGCATCGCCTGCCGCCGCGCCGTCGATTGCGCCCACGGAAATCCGTCGCGCTCGCGTATCTCCCTGTCGCGGTACCAGGGGTATCCCCCGAAAATTTCGTCCGCGCACTCGCCCGAGAGCGCGACCGTCGCGCGCTTCTTAATCTCGCGGCAAAACAGCAGCAGAGAGCCGTCCACGTCCCCCATTCCCGGCAGTCCGCGAGCGTTGGTCGCCTCGTACAGCGCGGGCACGAGCTCCGCCGTGTCGAGAATCACGTCGTGGTGCACCGCGCCGAGACTGCGGTTCATAATCTCGATGTACGCCTCGTCGCTGTTCGGCTGGAATTTCCCGGGCGTGAAGTACTTCGCGTTGTCGCGGTACCCGACGGAAAACGTGTGCAGCGTCTCGCCGCGCTCCGTGAGGTGCTTATCCGCCACCGCCGAGATGATGCTCGAATCGAGCCCGCCGGACAGGAGCGTACACACCGGCACGTCGGAGACGAGCTGGCGCTCTATCGCGTCGCGCACGAGAAACCGCGTCTTATCCACCGCCTCGGCGAAGCTGTCGCGGCAGTCCGAATCGACGAGCTCCCAATATTTTTGCTTCCTGAATCCGCCGCGCGTGTACTCCGCAAAATATCCCGGCTCCAGCTCCTCAATCCCGCGCAGCACGCCGCACCCCGGCGTCCGCCCCGGGCCGAGGAACATCAGCTCCGCGATTCCGTTCTCGTCGAGCACGGCCTCGACGTCAGGGTGCGCCAAGAGCTCCGGAATTTCCGACGCGAATATGAGCGTCCCTCGCGCACGCGTATAAAACAGCGGCTTGACGCCGATTCTGTCCCGCGCCAGGAACAGCTTCTCCGCGCGCTCCTCCCACACGGCGAACGCGAAAATGCCGTTGAGCCGCCGGAGGCACCCGCTCCCCCACTCGATGTACGCGCGGCCGAGCACCTCGGTGTCGGAGCGCGTCGCGAACGCGTGGCCGAGCGCCGCAAGCTCCCGCCGCAGCTCGTCGGTATTGTACAGCTCGCCGTTGTAGACGAGCACAAAGCGCTCTCCCCGCGCCTCGAGCTCCATCGGCTGCCGCCCGTTCTCGACGTCGATGACGGCGAGCCGCGCGTGAATCAGCGCCGCGCCGTCCTTTATGTAAATCCCGTCCTGATCCGGCCCGCGTCGCTTGAGCGCCGCGAGCATCGCCGCATACCCGTCGGCGCGCGAGCGGATATATCCCCAATCCGCGCCGATTTGCCCCGCAATTCCGCACATAAAATCACCCCATAATTATAATTCGACGTTTCATTTTATGCGGTTGAACGGGAATTGTGAGTGTGGTATAATGTGAACACTTAGCGAACACGAGCGCAGCGACGAGCGAGCTTAGTGAGAACATATGCCCTTGCGGCATAATTGAGAACATTGTTAGGAGAATCAAAATGCTTGACCGCTTTTCGGACATCACGCCGCTTGAAAAGGGCTACTCCGGCGACAAAAAGTACATAGTCACACGCGGCGGCGACAAGCTCCTGCTGCGCGTCTGCGATATCGCCGAGTACGAGCGCAAGCGCGCGGAATTCGCGGCGATGCAAAGGTGCGCCGAGACGGGAATTTTGATGTCAGTTCCGCTCGAGCTCGACGCCCGTGACGGGTGTGTGTATTCGCTCTTCACCTATATTGACGGCGAGGACGCGGAGGCCGCGCTTCCGAAGCTCACTGAGGAGCGGCAGTACGCGCTCGGCGTGAAAGCGGGCAAAATTCTGCGGAAAATCCACTCAATCCCCGCGCCGGACGGCGCGGAGCCGTGGGATGTACGCTTCAGCCGCAAGATAGAAAGAAACCTGCGCTGGTATGAGGAGTGCCCGATTAAGTACCCCGACGGTGCGCGCTTTATAAAATATCTCGAGGACAACCGCCGTCTGCTCAAAAACCGTCCGCAGACGTTCCAGCACGGCGATTATCACTGCGGCAACATGATAGTCACCACGTCGGGCGAGCTGGGCATAATCGACTTCAACCGTCTCGACTTCGGCGACCCGTGGGAGGAGTTCAACCGCATAGTCTGGTGCGCCGCCGTCAGCGGGCGCTTCGCCTCCGGGCGCGTGGACGGCTACTTCGGCGACGAGGTTCCGGAGCTGTTTTGGCGGCTCTTGGCGTTTTACATCGCGTCAAACACCCTCGGCTCAATCTATTGGTCAATTCCGTTCGGTCAGGGCGAGATTGACACGATGATGAATCAGGCGGCAAATGTCCTTGAGTGGTATAACGGTATGGAGAGTGTCGTTCCGACATGGTATCAAAAATATGTTTGAGTTAATTTCAACGGATTCCGCCTCCCGCGCCCGCCGCGGCGTGCTCACCACCCCGCACGGCGAGGTGCAGACGCCCGCGTTCATGAACGTCGGAACGCAGGCCGCTATCAAGGGCGGGCTGGACGCGTCGGATCTGCGCGCGCTCGGGTGCCAAATCGAGCTGTCGAACACGTACCACCTGCACGTGCGCCCCGGGGACGCGCTCATACGCTCGCTCGGCGGTCTGCACCGCTTCATGGCGTGGGACGGCCCGATTCTCACGGACAGCGGAGGGTTTCAGATTTTCTCGCTCGCCGGACTTCGCAAAATCACGGAGGAGGGCGTGACGTTCGCCTCGCACGTGGACGGCCGCCGCATATTCATGTCGCCGGAGGACTCGATTCGCATCCAGTCCAACCTCGGGAGCGACATCGCGATGGCGTTTGACGAGTGCGTGGAGATACCCTCGCCGTATGAGTACGTCAAATCGTCGTGTGAGCGCACGTACCGCTGGCTCGCGCGGTGCAAGGCGGAGCTGGAGCGGCAAAACGCAAAGTCCGACGCAATCAACTCCGGTCAGGTGCTGTTCGGAATCAATCAGGGCGCCGTTTTTTCGGATCTGCGTATTGAACACATGAAAAAAATCGCGGAGCTCGACCTCTCGGGCTACGCGATCGGCGGCCTCGCCGTTGGCGAGACGCACAGCGAGATGTACGACACAATCGAACTCGTCGAGGAGCACATGCCGCGCGACCGTCCGCGCTATCTCATGGGTGTGGGAACCCCGGCGAACATCATCGAGGCGGTGGCGCGCGGGATAGACATGTTTGACTGCGTGATGCCCGCGCGAAACGGGCGGCACGGGCACTTTTTCACGTGGGGCGGCGTAATCAACATCAACAACGAGAGGTTTTCCGCCGACGCGGAGCCGATTGACAAAGACTGCGGCTGCCCGACGTGCCGGGCGCACTCGCGCGCGTATATCCGCCACCTGTTCAAGGCGGGCGAGACGCTCGCGCTGCGGCTCGCCGTGACGCACAACCTGTGGTTTTTCAACGAGCTTATGGCGAGGATTCGCGCGGCGATAGACGACGGGATGTTCGGGGATTTCCGTCGGAAGTACACAGAGATTTTGGGGAGGCGCAACAGTGAAGAAGAAAAGTAGGTTTTCCATCGGCTATATTATATCCGCGCTGGTTATGCTTGTGCTCGGCGGCGTAGTGGGCGCGTATATCGGCACGCTCGGCGAATTAAACATCGCCGTTATCGTTCTCTTTGTCGTGTTCCTCTACCTCTCGATGGTTCTGCACATCATTATTCACGAGTTCGGGCACATGGTTTTCGGGCTTCTGACGGGGTATCGCTTTCTGTCCTTCAGGGTGTTCAATCTCACGCTCATCAGGGAGGACGGCAAACTGAGATTCAAAAAATATACGCTCGCCGGGACGTCCGGTCAGTGTCTGATGTCTCCGCCGGACTTCGCGGACGGTAAAATCCCTGTCATGCTCTACAATTTCGGCGGCGCGTTCATGAATTTAATTGTGTCCGCGCTGTGTTTCCCGCTGTTTTGGACTTTTCAGAGCAGCACGGCACCCGGGATGTTCTTTTTGGTCGTCTGTCTGCTCGGCGTCGCCTACGCGATTTTGAACGGGCTGCCCATGAGAATGGGCGCCGTCAACAACGACGGCAAAAACGCCGTCAGTCTCGGCGGGAACGCGGGCGCGCTGCGGGCGTGGTGGATCCAGCTGAAGCTTGTCGAGCTTACAGTCGGCGGCGCGCGCCTGCGCGATATGCCGGAGGAGTGGTTCGCGCTCCCGCCGGAGGAGGAGATGGGCAACCCGCTAATCGCGTATCTCGCCGTGTGCGCGTGCAGCAGATTGATGGATCGGCACGATTTCGCGCAGGCGCGGGAGCTC
>JAISKU010000084.1 GCA_031261245.1 Oscillospiraceae bacterium
AGTCCGATGACGTCGGGGGCGCAACTCGCGTCGAACAGCATTGAGCCGAGCACCGCGCGCTCAGCCTCCGGGCTGTGCGGCGTCTGGCGCGTCTGGAATTCGTCGGTTGCCATGAAAAATTACCCCTCTGTCACAATGACGTTTATTGTGCCCGACACCTCGTGTCCGAGCTTGCACTTCACGGAATACGTCCCGAAATTCTTAATGTTCTCGTCGAGGACGAGCTTGTTCTTCTCAATCGAAATGCCGTGCTGCTCGCGCAGCGACTCGGAAATCTCCGAGGAGGTCACGGAGCCGAAGAGCCGCCCCGCCCCGCCGGATTTCGCCGTCACCCGCACGATGAGACCCTCGAGCTTCGCCGCCGTCTCCTTCGCCTCCGCCTTGTCCAGCTCGAGCTTGCGCAGGCGCGCCGCCTCCTGCTGCTTCATGTTGTTGAGGTTGTCGCTCGTGGCGGCGACGGCGAGCTTGCGCGGTATCAGGAAGTTGCGCGCGTATCCGTCGGACACCTCGACGAGCTGACCCTTTTTCCCGTGATCCCTCACGTCCTGCTGCAAAATAACCTTCATCGAAAAAACTCCTTTATGTTGGATTTTCGCTAAAATACTCGTCTATCGCGGATAGCAGACGCGCCTCCGCGTCGCGCACGTCGGCGCTCTCAAGACGGCAGCCCGCGATGGACTGGTTTCCGCCGCCGCCGAGCTTTTCAAGCACGAGCTGTACGTTTACAGAGCCTATGCTGCGCCCTGATATAAATATCCCGCCGTCGTTGGGGGAGAGGACGAAGGAGGCCGTCACCCCGGCGATGTTCAGCAGCTCATCCGCCGCCTGCGCGATGATTATGCGCGACACGCTCTTGTCCGAGGACACGAGCGCCGTGCCGTCGCGGTAAATCCGCGCGCCGTGTACAAGCTCGTACCGCGACATCGCCGTCGCGAAATCCGACTGCATGAGCATTTTCACGTCGATCGTGTCCGCGCCGAGCCGCCGCAGAAACGCCGCCGCGTCAAAGGTGCGGCTGCCCGTGCGGATTGAGAACGTCTTTGTGTCCAAAACTATCCCCGCGAGCAGCGCGTCCGCCTCGACGCGCAGAATTGTGCGCTGATCCACGAGGTACTGCAAGACCTCCGTCACGAGCTCCGACGCCGAGGAGGCGTAAGGCTCATGGAAGTTTAGCGTCGCGTTGTCGATGTACGTCGCGGCGCGGCGGTGGTGGTCGATTACCGCGACGCGCGTCATGGACGCGAGCAGGTCCGGGAACTCCGTCTCCTCCGGGCGGGAGGTGTCAACGATGACGAGAAGACTGCGGCTGTCGGCGGCAATCATCGCGTCCTGCGGCGTGATGAATACATCCTCATACTCCGGGGATTTTTTGAGGTGCGCGATGAGCTGCGCCGCGAGGCCGCCCTCGCGCGCCATGACAATGTTCGCCTTGACGCCCTTCGACGCCGCGATTCTGCACAGACCGGCCGCCGCCCCGACGGTGTCAAAGTCAGCGCTTCTGTGACCCATGACGAACACGCGCGAGGAGTCCGCAATCAGCTCGCCGAGCGCGTTTGCCATCACGCGGGACTTGACTTTCGTGCGCTTTTCCGTCTCGGCGGAGTTGCCGCCGAAAAACTCGAAGTTGAAGTGGTTCTTGATGACCGCCTGATCCCCGCCGCGCGTCAGCGCCATCTCAATCGCGAGGGAGGCGAACCGCGCCGATTCGCTTGGCGTGCTGCCGTCCTTGCCGATTCCGATTGACAGCGTGGCGTGAACCCCGCCCGCGCCGACGCACTCGCGCACATTGTCGAGAATCCTGAACTTGTCGTCGAGGATATCGTTCAGATACCGCTCCTCAAAAATGTACAGATAGCGGTCGCGGTCGTATTTGCACAGGTAACCGTCGTGCTCTCCCGTCCAGACGCTGATTTTTGCGTCGATGTCAGAGAGCAGGGCGGACTTGTCGCGCTCGCTTATGCCCTTGATAATCTCCTCGTAGTTGTCGAGCAGGATTATGGTGAACACAGGCCGCGACAGGAAATACTCAGAGCGCGTGTGGTCGTAGTCCGTCACGTCCACCCAGTACGTCGTGGCGAGAAAATCGTCCGTGCGCGCCCCGCCGGAGCGCGAGAGACTGCCGTACACCTTGAATTTCCTGTCACCGACGGCGATTGTGCGCGGGCACTCCGTCTTGCCCTCCTGAAGCCAGTCGGAGAAGAAATCGGGCACCACGTCCGTCACGCGCACCTCAAACAGCCGTTCGCGGTCGCCCGTCGCGTTGCGGAACAGGGTGTTAGACCAGAGGATGTTGCACGTTTTCGTGGAAAATATGACGACGGGCAGGGGAGAGAGCGTCAGCGAGTCCTGCGCCGCGGTGTCGATGTTCACCGTGACGGACTCGATGTATTTCGCGAGCCTCTCGGCGCGTCTGCGCGATTCCGCACGCGTGTATATGGCGAGCAGGAGGATTACGGCGGCCTCCGCAATCGCCAGAATGTGGTTTGTATCCCCGAAGAAAAACGTCAGCGCCGCGAAGATGATGAGAAGGATGAAATACATGCGCATACTCGGGCGCAGAAATCTCGGCAGCTTTGTCTTCATAACCGATTACCTCCTCAAGAAATATGTCATGATATTTTATCAGACGGTGACATAAATTACAATAATTATTATTTATGGGGATAAAAAAATCGCGACAAGGCCGCGATGAACAGCGTGATAAAGTGTCGGGGGGGGGGGGGGGCCCCCCCCCCCGGGGGGTTATCGTTTTTGGGGTTTTGTGGGGGGGGGGGGTGGGGGGG
>JAISKU010000099.1 GCA_031261245.1 Oscillospiraceae bacterium
AGGAGTGGTTCGCGCTCCCGCCGGAGGAGGAGATGGGCAACCCGCTAATCGCGTATCTCGCCGTGTGCGCGTGCAGCAGATTGATGGATCGGCACGATTTCGCGCAGGCGCGGGAGCTCGCGGAGAAGCTCGCATCCGGCGCGTACTCGCTGCCGAGCCTGTACCTGAACATGCTGACGCTTGATCTGCTTTTCCTTGAGCTCACGGGCGAGAATCGGAGCGAGGTCATTGAAAAATATAAGACAAAGCAGTTTCTCGGTTTTACGAGGGCGATGAAAAATTACCCCGCCGTGATTCGCGTCGCGCTGGCCGAGGCTTTTGCCTCCGGCAACACTCAGGACGCGGACAAGCGGCTTGCGCAGTTCCAAAAGGTCGCCACGACGTACCCGTATCGAACCGATATTGAGTCCGAGGCGGAGCTGATTGAATACGCGCGGAATTCAGGGCGCTGGATTTGATTTTGCGCACCCCGCGCAGTGTCCCGCGCACGTCCACAGCGCATCTGCGGTCTCGCCCCACTTTTCGGCGGCTACGCGGGTCTTGTCCGCAAGCTCTCCCGCGTCCTCCGGGTTCTCAAAATCCGTGGAATACGCGCCGGAACGCTCCACCATTCCGACAAGCGCGTCGGGGTTGTCGAGCAGCGGGCAGGGGCGCAGGTGATTTTCGTTGAACGGCTGTCCGTCGTGGTAGTTCATAAAGAGCGGGGCCTGTAACGCGTCGAGCAAGGACTTTTCGCGTATATTGGAGTCGGAGTAGTGGATAAACGCGCAAGGTTCCATATCTCCGTTCGCGTTGATGTGAAGGTACCGCCTGCCGCCCGCGATGCAACCCTCGGTGTACTCGCCGTCGTTCCAGAAGTCGAGCGTGAACAGCGGCTTCGTCTCGCGGAATTTCCGAATCTGCTCATACATGAACGCTCTCTGCTCCGCGCTCACCATGAGCTCCGGCACCGCGTCCTTTCCGACGGGCATGTACGTGAAGAACCAGCAGAATTTCGCGCCCCACTCAATCATTTGATCAAAATATGCCTCGGAGCCGATCATCTCCGTGTTCTTGCTCGTGTAGCAGCAGGAGATACCGAACGGCAGACGGCGCTCCTTGAGTATCGCCATTGCCCGCTCTACAGTTTTGAACGTACCCGCGCCTCGCCGGAAGTCGGTGTCCTCCTCGAAGCCCTCGACGCTGATTGCCGGAATGAAGTTCTTCACGCGCAGAAGCTCGTCGGCGAACGCCTCGTCAATCAGCGTGCCGTTCGTGAACGCCGCGAACTGGCAGTCGGGGTGCGCCTCGCACAGGCGAAGCAAATCGGCTTTGCGGACAAGCGGCTCTCCGCCGGAGTACAGGTAGAAATACGTCCCGAGGCTCTTCCCCTGCCGAATGATTCCGTCGAGCTCGTCGTAAGACATATTCAGCTTGTTGCCGTACTCCGCCGCCCAGCAGCCCGTGCATTTGAGATTGCACGCGCTCGTGGGATCAAGCAGTATCGCCCACGGAATATTGCAGCCGTATTCCGACGCGAGCTCCTTCTGCCTCGGAAACCCTATCATGCTCGCGTTGAGGCCGAAGTTGCGGAACGTCGTTTTCAGCACGTCGTTATCGACGTCGCGCCAGAGGTCTGCGATGTACCGGTACCAGTTGCTGTCGGGATTGTCGAGTACGTTGTGAAACGCCTCCTTGTGTCCCTCGAATTCCTTGCCCCAACCGATGCCGTCGAGAAATGAGAGCAGTTTCGGCAGATTCTTTTCGGGGTTGCCAGCGATGTAGTCCGTCGCCCTGTTGACGGCGAACGCGCTGATTCTTTCCTTTACGCCCATCTCTCTCACACCTCCAACAGCGTATGCGCCTGTGCGCACACCTCGTAAATCTCGTCGTACTTCTTGTCGATAAGCGGCTCCGCGGCGGCGGATTTCTTTGCCTTGAACCTGTTGTAGAGCATGTACGCCAGCCCCCACAGGATGAATCCCGGCAGTGCGAGCACTATCATCAGCGGAATCATTTCGCCGTAGATGAACGCGAAGGTCGCGCCGCCGACGAGCGCGGTTCCGATGAGCCCTACCGTGAGCGCCGCGATCTGCGCCCCGTTCGTTTTCGAGCGCTCGAGGTTCTCGATATCGCGGATTATCGCCTCGAACTCGCGCTGCAGCCGTGAGAGCTCCGCCTTGTTGCGAATCTTGCGGTCGCGCTTGAATTTCAGTCTGCCGTAGCTGCCGCCGTCGAGCTGCCACCCGAAGTTCGGGTATCCGTCGGCGTATACGCCCTCAAAATCGCGCCCCGCGTATACCTCCTTGTACTCGTACCCCACGAAGTTCTTGCTGTTTACCGTTGTTTCTGACATTGTAATTTCCCCTTTCGATTTTGTGATTTGATTCTATCGCCCTATTGTTGGCGAATTGTTTGAGAAATGTTGCTGAAATATTAAACCTGCGTCACCCCGCTTTTGCCGCGCGGAGAGCGCGTATCCCACGGACGACAGCGCCGCGCCGAGGCAGTCCACGGCGAGGTCTTGCATCGTGTCCGCGATAGCCGCGTGACCAATAAGCATATCGCCGCTTTGCAGTACCGCCTTTTGCATATTCATTCCGAACAGCCCGTCCATCGTAAACTCGTACAGCTCCCACACGCCGCCGACGGTCAGCGCAAAGCAGAACGCGAACGCGGCGACAAGCGCGGGCGGCAGCTTCACGCCGCCGAGCTTGCACTCTCCCCAGGCGTTCAGCAGCGTGTACCCGAGGTACGCGGTCATCGCGCCGCTCGCGCAGTGCAGCATATCGTCCCAGTGCGGCACGCGGTAGTAGAAGTCCAGGACCTCGCCGAGAAACACCGCGCAGAACAGGAACGCGAAAAACGCCGCCTTCACAGGTGTATGTATCGAGATTTTGAGCCTCCGCTCAAGGATTTTCGGCAACCGGGACGCCGCCGCGCCGAGTATCAGCTGTGCTATGATTAACGCATAATTTCCGCTCATTTCTCCGTCTCCCCTCTCTTGTGATGGCTGTATCATAGCGCCGCGATGTTTGCGAATTGTTTGGGAAATGTTGCCGAAACATGAAAAAAGCGCGCCTCCGAAGAAATCGGAGGCGCGATTTTTGTAATATGAAGCTTGGATTATTCGTTATACAGCAGCGCGCCGAAGTATGTGACGGTGTTCGCGCCGTTGTTGTACGCGACTCCCGCCTTTTTTGCAAGCTTGCTCACGAATATTCCGTAGCCCTCGATTGAGGCGTGCAGCTTGTCCGGGAAACGGCAGGGGTTGTCCGGAAAAGTACAGGATTCGCATTTTCCGCAGCCCTCGTTGCCGAGAATGAGATAATCGGACAAGTACGGTTTGACCTCATCATCAAGTTTCGCGGCTATGTTCTTGAAGTCGCGCATCGCGCTCATCATGCCCTCAAAGTCGTAGGAGTCCTCCAAATCGTACTTGCCCGTGAACACGAGCATATTGTCGTAGCTCTGCGCGCGTTTTCGGCACTCGTCAACCGTGCCGACAGCGGGAGGACACGCCCACGTCCTTCCGTATTGGTGGCAGAGATTGTCCTCGCAATAGCCGCGCACCTCCTCGCTAAACTCCGCATCGCGCGGATTCACGACGCCATATTGGAACACGCCCGCGCGGTCGAGCTTTTCCTGTAAATTTTCAAGCATTTCCGAAACCTCACACAACCTCTCGCACGGGGCGCATTTCAATATATCCTCGCCAACCCTGCGGCGAGAGCTGCATACGCGGCGCGATTTCCGGCGCGTACTCATAGCCGTAGACTTCGGGATTGAACTTCTCCATTGCCGCCCACAGTGCGCCGATAGCTTCGCCATATTCGTCGTCGTTAAACGGTTCGCCTTGAAACACAAGCATCCTACACGGTTCAAGGTCGATAACATCGAATCCGTCGGGTATTTCGCCCACATAATCGTCCGGAACCTCGACGGCGCTCGCGTAAATACCCGTCCCCTCGGTACGCATATTCTCCGGCAGCCATACGCCGACTTGCTCGTATAACGCTTCTTTAATACGGCTGAGAATTTCAGCCGGGATCGGATACCCCGAACCGTCCTCCGCGCAACCAAACTCTTCGCAGTATTCAAAATAGTGCGTGGCTGATTTCGCGCGTTTTAGTATCAGTTTCCTCGCCGGACGCTCGACGATTTGTGTGAAGATTACAGTAGTTTTCTCGCTCATTGTGGTGTCCTCCGTTTGTTTTGATTTCGGGGCGATTACGCGGTACGGAATAATCCATCCATCAGGTTTCGGCACGGACGCAAAACGCTTAGGCGCAATGCCGAACGCCTTTGTGAACGCCCGCGTGAAGCCCTCGTGAGAGTCGAACACGTAGTCAAGCGCTACGTCAAGCACGCGCGTTCTCTCGCCGCGCAGGGCGTGCGCGGATTCGAGCAGGCGCTCGCGGCGGATATACTCAAACGGCGTCAATCCCGTCGCTTCCTTGAACACTCGCGCCGCGTGAAACTGCGAATACCCCGCTGCCCGCGCAATATCCGCGGCGGTGATCGGCTCGCGAATATGCTCTGCGATGTACGCTTTGATGCGCTCAACCGCGCTGTTTTCCACGTTCTCACCTCCGAAGCGGAGTATAGCATGGGCAATTTATGATTTCTTGACCGCAATTGCGAAGATACTGTGTGTACGCATACAATATATCAGAGCCATAGCCCCTTCGCAAGAAAATATCCAATTCGCGCCAAATGTTTTCCTGTTGAATAGACAAAAAAATACCGCGGATACTAATGCGGTAGCTTATTATTCAGATACTTCATTCAGGAGGAAGACATGAAAGCAACAGGAATTGTGCGCCGGATCGACGATCTCGGCCGCGTTGTAATACCGAAAGAAATCCGCCGCACCATGCGTATCCGCGAGGGCGACCCCTTGGAAATATACACAGAGAAGGACGGCGAGGTCATCTTCAAAAAATACTCGCCGATGGGCGAGTGGTCGGAATCCGCCGCGCAGCTGTGCGAGACCATGAACAAGACCATCGAGTGCTTCGTCGCCGTATCAGACCGCGACACGTATATCTCCGTCGCGGGCGTATCAAAGCGCGAGATTGCCGACAAGCACATCTCCGGCGAGCTTGAGCAGATGATGGAGGGGCGCAAGCTCTACGTGCGCAAAAGCGGAGAGCACGGCCTCCCAATGGTCGACGGCAGCGACAAATACGTCGTCGAGGTGGCGGCGCCGATTCTCACGGAGGGCGACGTGCTCGGCTGCGTGGTGCTCTTCTCGGACGGCGGCAAGCAGGTCGGCGACGTGGAGTACAAGCTCGCGCAGACGGTGGCGGCGTTTCTCGGCAAGCAGATGGAATCATAAAAAAACGGGGGCTTTCGCCCCCGTTTTTCACGCGTTAAACACTCCCTTGAAATTCGCAACCTTAATACACTTCGTGGTGCACACCTCGGCGCAGTGTCCGCAGCCGGAGCACTTTTCGTAATCAATCACCGCGAGGTTGTCCACGACGCTTATCGCCTCCGCCGGGCACTCGCGCACGCACCTTTGACACGCGATGCAGCCGTTTGAGCACTTTTGCCGCACCACCGCGCCCTTTTCCCGCGACCTGCATGTCACGACCGTCGTCACGCTGTCCGCGAGCGTCGTGATAATCCCGTTCGGGCACGTGCGCGCGCACAGCCCGCAGCCGGTGCAAAGCCGCGTGTTTATGCGGGCGATTCCGCCCTCGATACATATCGCGCCGTTCGGACAGACGTTTGCGCAGTCACCGTAGCCTATACAGCCGTACCGGCACGCGTTCGCACCGCCGTAGAGCGTCTTTGCCGCCGCGCACGTCTTTATGCCGCTGTACTCCATCTTCTGCGAGCCTATCCCCTCGGAGCCGCCGCACTGGCAGACCGCCACGCGCTCGACAACCTCCGCGTACGCCACCCCGAGTATGTCGCTTATCTGCTTTGAAACGGCGTCGGAGCCCGGCACGCAAAGATTCGTCTTTGTGTCGCCCCCCGCGAGCGCCTCGGCGTAGCCGTCACACCCAGCAAACCCGCACGCACCGCAGTTCGCGCCGGGCAACGCGTCGCGTATCAGCGCCGCGCGCTCGTCCTCCT
Organism: Oscillospiraceae bacterium; assembly: GCA_031261245.1. Classification (GTDB taxonomy): domain Bacteria; phylum Bacillota; class Clostridia; order Oscillospirales; family Oscillospiraceae; genus JAIRRO01. The sequence goes on from JAISKU010000099.1 coordinate 6,067, forward strand.
CCACCGACATTACCTTTGACGCGACCGTGAGCATCACGGCGCAAATCAGACCTATCGCCGATACCGCGGCGATTGATATCAGTATCGCCATCGCGCTACCTCCCCACCGGGAACAGATTTTCGACTATCCCGTTGAAACCGAAAAACGAGAGCGAGAGTATCGCCGCCGAGATCAGCGTTATGGGAAGCCCCTGAAACGGCTTAGGCGGCTCCGCGAGCTCGACGCGACTGCGCACTCCGGAGAAAATCACCATCGCGAGGAAAAATCCGAGGCCGGAGCCGAACGCATTCACCATCGACGACGCGAAGTCGTAGCCCTTGTCGATGTTCGCGATCGTGACGCCGAGAACGGCGCAGTTCGTCGTGATGAGCGGCAGATATATCCCCAGCGCGCGGTAGAGCGCCGGAATGTACTTTTTCAGCGCGATCTCCACGAGCTGGACGAGCGCCGCGATGACGAGGATGAACACCACTGTCTGCAAATACGCCATGCCATGCGGCACGAGCAGATACGTCTGTATCGGCCACGTCACGGCAGTCGCGAGGCACATGACGAATATTACCGCGATGCTCATTCCCGTGGCGTTTTTGAAATCCTTCGACACGCCGAGGAACGGGCAAATCCCGAGAAACTGGCGCAGCACGTAGTTGTTCACCAAAACCGCGCCCATGAGAATCGAAACGAGCTTTATCATCTACTTACCCTCCCCCGCCGCGATTTTTCCGCAGGCCTCCGCCGACGGGCAGCCCGCGCAGCCCGTCTCATCGTCCTTCATCTCGCGGTTTTTGAGCTTGTTCAC
>JAISKU010000162.1 GCA_031261245.1 Oscillospiraceae bacterium
GAGCTCACCCGGGTCACGGAGACGTGATACCGCTGTAAACTCTATCCGGAGCAACACCGTGTAGGGGCTGCGTTAAATCGCGAGGTTTGCCCGACCGCTCCGAGAGGTGGCATTGAGGCGTTTGGCAACAAACGCCCCAGATAGATGGCTGTTCAACGACAGAATCCGGCTTACCGACTTACTTGTTCCCCAAACGGCGACAGCCGTTTGGGGACCCCTCGGGGAAATTTCATTTGCGGTCGTCACGGCAAAGCCGCGCCGACCTGACGCCGCACTTGCGGCGGCGTGCGCTGTGCGCCCGCTATGTTCTCAGGAGGAATCATCATGCCGTTCGTAACCACAACAGAAATGTTCAAAAAAGCCTACTCCGGCGGCTACGCTGTCGGGGCTTTCAACGTCAACAACATGGAGATAATTCAGGGCATCGCCGACGCCGCGGCGGAGACGCGCTCGCCCATCATACTTCAGGTCTCCAACGGCGCGCGCAAATACGCCCGTCACGTGTACCTAATGAAGCTCATCGAGGCGGCCGAGGCCGAAACCAGTCTGCCCATCGCGATCCACCTCGACCACGGCGAGGATTTTGAGATATGCAAATCCTGCATCGACGGCGGCTTCACCTCCGTCATGATCGACGGCTCAAAACACAGCTTTTCGGAGAACATAGACATCACGCGTAAAGTCACGCAGTACGCCCACGCCCGCGGCGTCGTCGTGGAGGGTGAGCTCGGCCGTTTAGCCGGAATCGAGGACGACGTCTCCGTCTCCGACGAGGACGCGGGCTACACCCAACCCGGCGAGGTCGAGGAGTTCGTCACCCGCACCGGCGTTGACTCGCTCGCGATCGCGATCGGCACCTCGCACGGCGCGTTCAAGTTCAAGCCCGGGCAAATCCCGCGCCTGCGCTTCGATATCCTCGAGGAGGTCGCCCGCCGCCTGCCCGGCTTCCCGATCGTGCTCCACGGAGCGTCGAGCGTCATTAAAAAGTACGTAGACACGATAAACGCCAACGGCGGCGCGCTCGCCGACGCGGCGGGAATCCCCGAACCCATGCTCCGCGAGGCGGCAAAGCTCGCCGTCTGCAAGATAAATATCGACTCCGACCTGCGCCTCGCCATGACGGCGGGCGTGCGTGAGACGCTCGTGAAATCCCCCGAGGAGTGGGATCCGCGCAAATTCCTCCTCGCCGGCCGCGAGAACGTAAAGGAACTCGTCAAGGACAAAATCCTCAACGTCCTCGGCTCCGACAACAAGATATAGACAAAAGCGGCGGTTCTTCCGAACCGCCGCTTTTTTTACTCCTCGTCCGGCTTCTCCCAGTGCTTGCGCAACTGCCGCGACTTCACGACGCCGACGACTCCGAACGCCAGCAGGAGCAGCGTCGTCACGAAAAACCCGCCGTCCACGGTCAGCGCGCCGTTCTCCGCAATTTTTTCGCCCCGGGCGAAATCGACGATGTGCCACACCGTGCTGATAAGCGACAGCGCCGCGAGCATATACGGCACCCCCCAGCCTGTCATCCCGTTCCGCTCAAAATACGCCCCGCGCAGCAGCAGCTCAATCCCGCTGTAGGCGGTCGCCGCGGCGGCGACGATGAGGTGCGTCTGCCACGGCAGCGCCCACTCGACCTCAAGCCCGCCCTCGACAAACGAGCACGCGAGCAGCAGAACAGCGGTCATAACCCACGTCCGCGTGAACACCACCGAGCGTATTTGCAGCTGCCGCTCGTCATATTTCGCGGCGGTCCCGCCCCACACCTTTTCCTTCGGTATCCTTTTCATAGCTCCACCTCCCAAAATAAATCATCGAGCGTCTTGCCGAGCGCCTTGCATATCGCTATGCACAGCCGCACCGACGGGTTGTAGTCGCCCTTCTCAATCGCGTTCACGGTCTGCCGCGACACGCCCACCGCGTCCGCCAGCTCAAGCTGCGACATGTCCCGCGCCGCGCGCGCCGATTTAAGCGCAAGGTTCTTTGACATCTCCACCAACTCCTTACGCGACAAATTATAATATATATCTTCCTAATTGTCAAGTCTATTTGACAAAAATATTTTTATTATTTAATCAGCACAGCCCTCACGGGCGCGCCGTCGCAGTCCGCGCCGAGATTCAGCGGAAACGCCGCCAGCGTGTACTCCCCCTCCGCCACGTGCGAAAGCCGCAGCCCCTCAAGCGGGATTACGCCGCCGCCGAGCAGTATCATGTGCACCGCGAGCGGGGCCTCGACCGGCCCGACGCTCTGGCTCTCCACGCCGACAAGCCTCACGCCCGCGCCGACTATTCTCTCCGCGTCCGCCTCTGTCAGCACGTGCCCGCCCGTCGCGCCGTTTTTGATAATCAGCCTCTCGCAATTTTGCGGAATCTCGCCGTCCCACACCCGCACTTCGCACCTGCCGCCGAAAAGCTCAAGCGGCAAGTCCCCCACGCCCGCGCCGTCCGCGATAAAGTGGCGCGGCGCGTCCACATGCGTACCGTTGTGGACGCACATCGTGACGTTTGTGAGGTTGTACTTGTCGCGCTCCACCGTCCTCACCCGCTCAAAGCTCGGCGCGATGTCGCCGGGATACACCTCCCCGGAAAACAGCGGCTGCGATATGTCGATAATCTCCATTTTCTCCCCTCCTTCACGCCGGATATCCTCCCGGACATTCTATCACCGCGCGCGCAAAAGCACAACGCAAATCCGCTCGGCATTTTTCTCTTGTTATCCTCCTCTCCGTGTGGTACAATAGCAGAAATAAAAATTCGGGGGGATGAATGTGAGAGAAAAACTGAAATCATTAATCGGCGCACAGGATATGACCGTAGGCAGTCCGTTCAAGACCATGCTGTTGTTCACAATACCGCTGCTGCTCGGAAACGTCATGCAGCTCTTCTACAACACACTCGACAGCGTATTCGTCGGCCAGTTCTGCGGGCCGAACGCGCTCGCCGCAACGGGTGTAAGCATGTCGGTTCAGCTGATGTTCGCGGTGTTTTTCATGACCGTCGGCACCGGGGTAAGCGTCATGGTGTCGCAATATTTCGGCGCAAAGGACAAGGAAAACCTCAGCAAAACCGTCGGCTCGTCGATGCTGCTGACGCTCATCTCTACGCTGCTGTCCGCGATACTCGGGCTGCTGCTCACGGACTGGCTCATGACGCTCATCAACTGTCCTCCGGAGGTTCTGGAGGACGCGAAGATATACCTTCAGATCTGTTTCATCGGCTACGTGGGCATGGGCTTCTACAATATTTTCAGCGGCGTCCTGCGCGGCCTCGGGGACAGCACGTTCCCGCTCGTGGTGCTCATCGGGACGGCGATTCTCGACGTTCTGCTCGACATCTGGATGATCGCCCCGCCCGACAAGCTGCACTTCGGCCCCATCGTCGGCCTCGACTGGGGCGTCGCCGGCGCCGCGTGGTCAACAATCATCGCGCAGACCCTGTCCGCGATCGTCTGTCTGTGGCGCATCGCCCGCATGAAGTCCGTCGTCACTATCGACCGCACGACGCTCAGGCTTGACGGCCCGATCGTGAAGCAGATTCTCCGCATCGGCCTCCCGTCCGGACTTCAGCAGATGATCATGTCCATGAGCTTCACGTTCGTGCAGAGCCTCATCAACGCCGTACAGATTCCGTTCGGCGGCGGGCTTGACGGCGCGATATTCGTGGCGGTCAACACCGCCGTGTCAAAGGTGGACGCCTTCGCCATGATGCCGGCGCAGACCTTCAACATGACCGCGAGTACGTTTACGGGGCAGAACATCGGCGCCGACAGGCTTGACCGCGTGACAAAGGGCTTCCGCATCTGTCTGACGATGGCCGTTACCGTCGCGCTCGCCGTCGTCGCCGTCATGCTGAGTTTCGGGCCGGGACTTCTCGGTCTGTTCATCAAAGACGTTGACTCCCTGCGCTCTGAAAAGATAATCGAGATCGGCGTGCAGATAATGCACATCATGGTCTACGGCTACATTCTCATGTCCGTTGCGAACACTGTCGGCGGCGTCATGCGCGGCGCCGGCGACACCATCGCGCAGCTGTTCATCATGGTCTCCACCAACATAGTAATCCGCATCCCGCTGACGGTGCTCATGGTCAACTCCAGCAAATCGGCGGAGTACCCCGGCGGTCGCCCGGAGATGATATACTACTCCATGCTCATCGCGTTCGGGCTCAACGTCATCGTGACAAGTATCTACTTCTCCACCGGAAAGTGGAAAAACAAATCTGTAATCCGCCGCCCGCTGCCTCCGGGCATATAGAACAAAAAAACAATACCCGCCACCGGCGGGTATTGTTTTTTTCGTTGCGCTTAAATTGTGACTACCGGCTTGATCAAATCCGCCGTCTTGTCCTTCATCAGCAGCAGAGCCTCCTCGATGTGGTCAAAGCCCTTGAATTTATGCGTCAGCAGCGGGCTGACGTCGAGCTTGCCGTATTTGAGCACGTTCGACAGGTACTCCATATTCTTGCGCCCGCCGGGCATAAGTCCGCCGACGATTTTGATGTGTCCCATGCCGAGGCCCCAGCCCTCGCGCGAGATTTTGATGTAGTCGCCGCTGCCGAGGTAGTTGATGTTGGAGATGATTCCCGCGGGGCGGATTATTGCAAGCGCCTCGCCGAAGGTGTCCACGGTGCCGCCGGCGATAATCACCTTGTCAACGCCCTTGCCCTTGGTGGCTTCTTTTATCTGTTGCGCGATATCGCCGTGCTTGTAGTTGATGATGTCCGTCGCGCCGTAGGACTTCGCCACGTCGCAGCACAGCTGCCGTGAGCCGACGGCGAAAATGCGTCCCGCGCCGCGCAGGTTCGACCCCGCAACGGCCATCAGCCCGACCGGGCCGATTCCGATGACCGCGACCGTCTCGCCGAACTGCACCTCGGCGTTGTCCACGCCGTGGAAGCCCGTCGGCACCATGTCGGAGAGCATTGTGCCGTCCTCGATGCTTATCTCCGGCGGCAGCAGCGCGAGGTTGCCGTCCGCCTGATTGACGTGGAAGAACTCCCCGAAAACCCCGTCCTTGGACGCGGAGAACTTCCACCCGCCGAGCATTCCCTCGGCGTGCTGGTGATACCCCATCTGCGAAAAGACGTCCATGTGGTCCGGCGTGATTGCGGGGACGATGACCTTGTCGCCGGGCTTGAAATCCTTCACGAGACTGCCGACCTCGACGACCTCGCCGACGGCCTCATGCCCCAGAATCATATCGTGAATGTCACCGAGCGCGCCCTCATAAACCGTGTGGACGTCCGAGGTACACGGCGACACCGCGAGCGGGCGGACAATCGCGTCCAGCGGCCCTGCGACGGGCTTCTCCTTTTCAATCCACCCCACCTTGTTCAGACCTAACATCGCGAAACCTCTCATTGTTTTACTCCTTTTACATTAATTTAGTATTAACACATTAATTATGAGCCTATTACCCCATAAGATACACCGACTCCACAAAAAAGTCAATCGCTCCAGCCAAAATTTATACAATTTTAATAAAAGTCCAAAAAAATTTCCCGCAAAAAAGCAGACCGCCTGCCGGCGGCCTGCTTTTTTCGTGGTACGAGTGGCGATATAGGACTTTTTGAAAAAGCCAGTAAAATCAATGGTTTGCGAGCAGTCAATAGACAATAATTCCCCTAATAGCTCAATCACAAGAGCGTATGCGCCGTAGGTTTTGAAAATCTACGGCGTTTTT
>JAISKU010000193.1 GCA_031261245.1 Oscillospiraceae bacterium
AAACGCGCGGGGATTTCGCGAGCGCGGCGCATATCGCGTGTTCGCGGCCTCCGCCGCCGACTACGAGTATTGTCATGGTGGTACCTCTCTTTATTTCAGCATTTTCCCGATGGCCGGACTGTCGTATTCGGTCACGGTCAGGTTATATGTGTCAATGATTTCCTCAAACTCCGCGGGCATATTCCCGCCGGCCGCCGACTCCATATCCGCGGTCAGAAATAGCGGCGAGGCGGCCGCGCCTATAACCTCCGGCAGCGTGGTCTCGCTGAACACGACGACGAGCGCGTTCGTGTCGCCGTAGTACAGCACGACGTAATAGACGCCGGAAAAATCCTTGTGCGTCCTGTAAGTTTCGTCGGCGCTTAAAGCACCTGCAGCGGCGAGGTAATTCAATCCGAGGGTACCGTTGTTCAAGCTGATTAACGCCGAAGAGGTTTCGCGCCGCAGCGAATCGGGAAGCGCGTCAAAGTCGATGTCCTCCTCAAATATGCCGGAGGCGAAGTCCTCCAAATCCTCCGGCTTCGCGCCGATAACGAGCGCGCGCTCCGGCGTTCCGCGCGAGCTGTACGGAGCGACGAGCGGTAAAATTTCATCAGGCACCTCCGCAGGCCGCTCAATCTTCTCCGAAAGCGCGACGGCGTTCGCGATGAGATACTCGTCGAGGGGGATTTTCCGCTTACCGCAGGCGGTCAGCGCGGCGAGCGCGAGGAGGAGGGCGAGGAGCGCCGTAAAATGTTTTTTCAATATGAATACCTCTTTATTTCAATGGTGAAACAGGCGGATTCCCGTGAAGGCCATCGCGATGCCGTACTTGTCGCACGTCGCGATCACGTTATCGTCGCGGATGCTGCCGCCGGGCTGCGCGATGTAGCGCACGCCGGAGCGGTTTGCACGCTCTATATTGTCTCCGAACGGGAAAAACGCGTCGGAGCCGAGCGCGACGCCCGACTGCGCGGCGATCCACACGCGGCGCTCCTCCGGAGTGAAGCGGCGCGGGCGCTCCGTAAAGAGCGTCTGCCACTCCCCGTCGCGCAGCACGTCGTCCGCCTCGTCGGAGATGTACAGGTCAATCGCGTTGTCGCGCGCGGGGCGGGCGATATCGTCGAGGAACGGGAGGTCGAGCACCTTTTTGTGCTCTCGCAACCTCCGGTTGTCCGCCTTTGAGCCCGCGAGGCGCGTGCAGTGGATGCGGCTCTGCTGGCCCGCGCCGACGCCGATCGCGCCGCCGTCCTTGGCGTAGCACACGGAGTTCGACTGCGTGTATTTGAGCGTGATGAGCGCGATTATGAGGTCGCGCGCGGCGGCCTCGGGGAGGTTTTTGTTCTCGGTGACGACGTTTTGCAGCAGCGACGCGTCGATTTTCAGCTCGTTGCGCCCCTGCTCGAACGTCACGCCGTACACGTCGCGGCGCTCGACGGGATTCGGGACGTAGTTTGCGTCGATCTGCACGACGTTGTAGCCGCCCTTGCGCTTTTGGCGCAGGATTTCCAGCGCTTTTTCGGAGAACGACGGCGCGATCACGCCGTCGGACACCTCGGGCAGGAGAGCGCGCGCCGTGTCCTCGTCGCACTCGTCCGACAGCGCCGCCCAGTCGCCGTAGGCGCTCACGCGGTCGGCTCCGCGCGCGCGGATATACGCGGCGGCCTGCGGGGAGATGTCGCCCTCGGGGGCGAAGTACACCGCGCGCTCCAAGTCCGTGAGCGGCAGGCCGATAGCCGCGCCCGCCGGGGAGACGTGCTTGAAGCTCGCGGCGGCGGGATATCCCGTCGCCGCGCGCAGCTCGCACGCGAGCTGATATGAGTTGAACGCGTCGAGGAGATTGATGTAGCCGGGTTTGCCGTTCAGTACCGTTATCGGCAGCTCGCCGGACTGCGCGAAGATGCGCGACGGCTTCTGGTTCGGGTTGCAGCCGTATTTCAGCTCGAGTTCCGTCATTATTCTACCTCTCGTACTTGTTGATTATTACGGCGTCCGCGCCGTCGGTCGCCCAGAGCGACACGCGGTTGTCGGCGTCGAGCGCGTCCCAGACTCGCTGCGCAATTTGCGCGATTGTGCCGCCGAGCGCGACGGGAACAGGCTCTCCCGTGAAGCTCTCGAGCGAGCCGTCCGGGCGTGTGCCGCCGGAGTACGTGTGGAGGAGGTGGCCGACGCCGGGCTGCGGCGCCGAATACTCAAAAAACTGGTGCGCCGGAACCTCCGACGCGCCGCCGATGTTCTTAACTATCGCGAGGGTGTACGCGCCGCCGCGCCGCACGATGCCCGAGATGCGCGGCGTGAAAATCGGCGGATCGGGCTCAAACACGCGCGACATCATCGCGCCGTGGAACTTTTTCCCGGCGGTCAGAAAGTCGCATATCGTGTCGGTCTGGTCGCCGTTCGTGACGATGAGCGCGTCGCCGAAGCGCCGCACGGGGTGGTAGATCACGAGGCTCGGGTCGGTGAGCTTCGCAGGGTCGAACGCCTCGGTCTTGATGCCGTCGTCGGTCGGTACGAACACGCGGTTGCGGCTGTTTTCGCTGCGCCCCATGATGAAATAGACGGCGATTGGGCGGGCGCTATCGCTCTGCCCGAGGATTATGCCGCGGCCGGGGTAGGGGTTGTTTTTGAATATTTCGGTGATTGATTGCATATTTGTCCTCCGTGTTACCCCCTCTGTCGCCTGCGGCGACATCTCCCCCGTCGAACGGGGGCGATTGGTAGGCGCCCAAGCTCCCCTGCGCGGTGGGGGCGATTGGTAGGCGTCCAAGCTCCCCTGCGCGGCGGGGGAGCTGTCAGCGAAGCTGACTGAGGGGGTTATTCTTTTATAATGACTCTGCGGTCAACGACCTCGAAGCGGCCCTCGCAGTAGAGCGATATCGCCTCGGGGAGGATTTTCCACTCCGCCTCCTCCATGATGCGGCGCTGGAGCGACTGCGGTGTGTCGTCCTCGCGCACCTCGACGGCTTTTTGGAGGATTATCGGCCCGGCGTCCGCCTCGTTCGTGCAGAAGTGCGCCGTCGCGCCGGAGACCTTCGCGCCGTACTCGAGCACCGCTTCGTGCACGTGCAGGCCGTAGTAGCCGAGGCCGCAGAAGGACGGAATGAGCGCCGGGTGAATGTTGATTAT
>JAISKU010000198.1 GCA_031261245.1 Oscillospiraceae bacterium
ATGGAGCTGGCGATGCCGCCGTCGAGCAGACGGCGACCCTTGTACTCGTAAATCGGGCACATGAGCGGCACGGAGCACGAGGCGATGACGCCGCCCCAGTCCTCGCCGCGCATGTCGTCGAGCGTGTACCAGACCGTCTCGCCCGTGTCGCAGTCGAACGCGCCGGCGTTGTAGCGCACGCGCCGGCGGAAGGCAGAGTCCCAGTCGTAGAAAACGTGCTTTTCCGGCACGGTGCGGAATATGTAGTCGAAGCCGAACATGCTGCGGTGCAGGAGGAGATTGCGGACGCTGACGTATTCCGGGCGGCTGACGTAGTTCTCAATAATCTGGCGCGAGCGCATCGGCTGACCCGAGATGTACGAGAGCGCGTTCGCGGCGCCGGCGGAGATGCCCGCGATGTACGGGAACATGATCCCCGCCTCCATGAACGCCTCAAAGACGCCGGAGCTGTAGTATCCGCGCGTTCCGCCGCCCTCGCACACGAGCGCCGTGCCCTCCGGCAGATAGCGCGAGGGGTCGCGCCCCGGTATCGGCGTCATTGTGTATTTGTTTTGCATTTTAATCATCTCTCTATGTAGTGTGGTATATTTCAGTATACCACATTTTTCGCCTAATCGTCAACCTCCGCGATTTTGCGCTCGAGCTCCGCGCACAGCTCGGCGGCGGCCTCGGCGCTCATGGATTCCGCGTAAATCCGCAGCGCGGACGCGCCCCGCACGGGCGACACGATTGCGGTGCCGCCGCCGGAGCGGAGCACGAGACCCGTGTCGAGCATTGACGCGGCCTCGGCGCTCATGCTCGCCGACAGGCGGCGCATTACGGCCCCGCGGCCGCCGCGCAGCGTGACCTCGCGCGCGGACAGGCCGAATTTCGGCACGCTCTCCTCCGCCTGCGCGAGCGTCACGCCGCGTGAGCGCAGGTACGCGCACAGGTGTGCGGCGAGAATCACGCCGTCGCGGCTCCACACCTCCGTGAAATGCTCCGAGCGCGCGACGGTTGCGCCGTAGCGCTCCGCGAGGGCTTCGAGCGCCTCGGGCGCGTCGGGCTGGAGCGTCAGGGAGTGCGCGGAGTTCTCAAACGCGGCCATCGCGGCGATGAGCAGCATGTGGCCGAAGTCGATTTCGCGGCCGTCCTCGCGGTGGGCGGTACACCGCGCGCCGTCGGCGGAGACCTCAAACGACGGCACGCCGTCGGATTTTTCGGCGAGCTCAAAGCCGCCGGCGAGGGTGAGAGCCTCGCGCAGCGTCCTCGACGCCGCGCCGCCGCCGGATACGGAGATTTTGAGCGTGCCGGGCGCGACGGAGGCCGCAAAGCCCGCCGCGTGGACGGCGTAGGCGTCGCGCACGCCGACGACGGGCGTGACGCCGCCGGTGCGGGTGCCGGAGGCGGGCGCAGGCTCGCCCTTTAACAGCTTGCGCTCAAGCTCACGCGAGACGGCGGAGCCGTCGGGGCCGAGGAAGCATATTTTTACGCAGTTGCCGCGCTGGGTGACGAACGCGGACAGCGGCAGATGGTAATTGCGCGAGACGAACGCCGCGACGGACAGCACCCCGGCGTCGTGAGAGATTGTGTCGCCGCCGCAGACGTTTATCCCGCACGAGAGGATACCCGCCGCGACGCGCGCGCCGTCGCCGCCGCTCCAGCCCACGCCGACGCGCCCGAACGCGCCCGCAGCCATGCCGAGCTTCAGGCAGTCGGCGGCGCTTATGTGCGCGCCGAGCTCGCCGGACAGCTCGCCGCGGCGCGTGAACTCGATGCGGTGCGACGGGAAGTAGGCGGGCGCGTCCTGCGCGCCGTCGGGCGGGGTGAGCTCGAGCTTCACGAGGCCGCGCAGCGCGTCGTCGCGGCAGCCGTAGTACGACTCGGGCGTGCCGATGTCGCGCCAGTAGCCCTCCGGGGCGGCGGCGTACATCGGAGTTCCCGCCGCGAGCAGCTTCGGGAACAGGTCGCGCCCGAAGTCACAGGCTCCGGTCTCGGGGATTTCGGCGAGGACGGCGGGGGAGAGGACGTATATTCCGGTGGACACCATGTCCGTCACGACGCCCTCCCACGCGGGTTTTTCGACGAATTTTTCGATTCTGCCGTCCTCGCGGCACACGACGAGGCCGTATTCGGGGGGCTCCTGTGTCTGGTGCAGGGCGATTGTGACGGCGCTGCCGCGCGCGCGGTGGAGCTCCGTGAGCGCCGCGAGGTCGAAATCGCACACGCAGTCGCCGGAGACGACGAGAAAATCCGCACCGCCGACGAAGTCCGCGCAGTCGCGCACGCCGCCCGCCGTGCCGCGCGGGGTGGCCTCCGTGCTGTACGTGAGCGCCACGCCCTCAAATTCGTCGCCGAAGTAGTCCGTTATGACGTGCGGCATGTAGCCGAGGGTGAGGCGCGCGTCCGTCACGCCGTTGCGGCGCAGCAGCCTTATGATGTGCGCGAGAACGGGCTCTCCGCCGATGCGGATCATGGGCTTTGGCATGTTGCCGGAGATGGGGCGCAGGCGGGTGCCCTCGCCGCCCGCGAGTATGATTGCTTTCATCGTATCAACTCCGTGGAAAAAATTTTTTGACGAGGGGTATTATTCCCAAACCTTTCCGCGATATCCGCGCGCAATTACATCTTGACATTTCGGATTTTCGGATATATACTCACACAAGACGGTAACGCGTTCGGGCGCGCTTGCGCCCACAAGTTCATATCAAAGCGGGCGCGGTGACGCGTCAAGGCGGGTGGCACCGCGGGTTTGTTGTAAACTCGTCCCGACGAACAGTTTTTGTTCGTCGGGATTTTTATTTTTGGAGGGGGATTTATGAAAAAGTTAATCGCTGTATTCCTCGCGGCGCTGCTGCTGCTCGGCGCCGTGTCGTGCGCGACGCCGACGCCGGAACCGACGCCCAACGCGACGAAAACGCCGAAACCTACGCAAGCCCCGCCACAGACACCGGAACCAGCAACGCCGACACCGGAAACGGAATCCGCGCCGGACTATATCACCATCAAGGGCGAGCAGTACAGCACAAGCCTGACAGAGCTTTATTTGGGTAATCTCGGGCTGACAAATGAGGACATCGAGCCGCTGAAATATATGACGAACCTGACGCATTTGAATTTGAGTGAAAACGACATCACCGACATCGCGCCGTTGGCAAACCTTGTGAATCTGACGCGGTTGGATTTGGACGGCAACTTAAACAACAAAGATATGACGCCGTTGGCAAACCTTACGAATTTGATATACTTGACTATGCAAAGGAACTATCGGCTCAGTGACATCAGCGCACTGTCTAAGCTGACAAACTTGGAAGGCCTTTATTTGGGTTTTTGCAATGTGAGTGACGTAACGCCGCTCGAGAATCTGACAAATCTGACTTATTTGACGTTGAACTTCAACAATGTGAGTGACGTAACGCCGCTGGCGAATCTGACAAAATTGGTGAAGTTGGGTTTGGCTGGCAACAACATAAGCAACATCAGGCCGCTCGCGAGCCTGACGAATCTGACGGAGTTGATATTGGAAGATGTGGAAGATAACCACATCAGCGACGCGCAGATTGCGGAGCTTCGGGCGGCGCTGCCGGATTGCAAGATATATAACTGATTTACACAAACAACAGGAGGACAATGAAATTATGCTCAGAACACACACTTGCGGAGAGATTCGCGAGGGGGATATCGGAAAAACCGCGCGCCTATCGGGGTGGGTGGACACAATCCGCGACCACGGCGGCGTGATGTTCCTCGACCTGCGCGACGAGTACGGCGTGACGCAGATTGTGCTGCACGACGACGCGCTTCTCGACGGCGTGAACCGCGAGGCGGTCGTGTCCGTCACGGGCGTGATTCGCGCGCGCGACGCGGAGACGGTGAACGCAAAGCTCGAAACCGGCGCGGTGGAGCTGTTTGCAGAGACGCTCGAAATTCTCGGGCCGTCGAGGAACATGCTGCCGTTCGATATCCGCGAGAGTAAGGACACACGCGAGGACGTGCGGCTGAAATACCGCTACCTCGACCTGCGGAATCCCGCGATTCACGGGAGTATCAAGCTGCGCGCGGAGGTAATACGGTTCCTGCGCGCGAAGATGGAGGGTCTGGGCTTCACGGAGATTCAGACGCCGATTTTGACCGCGAGTTCGCCGGAGGGCGCGCGCGACTACCTCGTGCCGTCGCGCAAGCACAAAGGGAGATTTTACGCTCTGCCGCAGGCTCCGCAGCAGTTCAAGCAGCTCTTAATGGTGTCGGGTTTTGACAAGTATTTTCAGATTGCGCCGTGCTTCCGCGACGAGGACGCGCGGGGCGACCGCTCACCCGGGGAGTTCTATCAGCTCGATTTTGAGATGGCGTTCGCGGAGCAGGAGGACGTTTTTGCCGTCGCGGAGGAGGTTCTGCACGACACTTTTGCGAAGTTCGCGACGGGCGCGGTGTCCGACGCGCCGTTCCGGCGGATAACGTATGCGGACGCGATGCTCAGGTACGGCTCTGACAAGCCGGATCTGCGCAATCCGCTTGAAATTGCGGATTTGACGGAGTTTTTCGCGGGCGTGGAGTTCCCGATGTTCCGCGGGAAGCCGGTGCGCGGGATCGTCGCCGACTGCAAGGGCAGGCCGAAGAGCTTTTTTGAAAATTCCGAGAAGTACGCGAAGTCGATCGGAATGGGCGGGCTCGGGTACCTGACGCTCGCGGGGGAGGAGTTCAGGGGGCCCGTCGCGAAGTTCCTCTCCGAGGAGCAGAGGGCGTATCTCGTAAATACTTTGAGTATAAAAGACGGTGAGACGCTGTTCTTCATCTGCGACGCGCTTCCGGCGGTGAACGCGTATGCGGGGCAGATTCGCGCGTGGCTCGGCGAGGCGCTTGAGATAGTCGAAAAGGACGCGTTCCGGTTCTGCTTCGTCGTCGATTTTCCGATGTACGAGTACGACGAGCAGACGCGGGCAATCATATTTACGCACAATCCGTTCTCCATGCCGCAGGGCGGGCTGGAGGCGCTGAACACGAAAGACCCGTTGGAAATACTCGCTTATCAGTACGATATTGTGTGCAACGGCGTGGAGCTGTCGAGCGGCGCGGTGCGAAATCACTCGCCGGAGACGATGAGGCGCGCGTTCGCGATTGCGGGCTACGAGGAGGCGGAGCTGGAGAGCCGCTTCGGGGCGCTGTACGCCGCGTTCGGCTACGGGGCGCCGCCGCACGCGGGCATGGCGCCGGGAATCGACCGCATGATAATGCTGCTCGCAGGGGAGGAAACTATACGTGATGTAATCGCGTTTCCGCTGAACGGCGAGGCGAAGGATCTGCTGCTCGGCGCGCCGGGCGAGGTCACGGAGCAGCAGCTGCGGGATGTGCATATCAAGTTGAGGTGAAAAGATGGCAAACAGCGATGAGATATCGGCAAGATTCTGGAATCTGCCGTGGAAAGCCGACGAGGAATCGGAGCGCGAGAACACTTTCATTGACGACATAATTCAAAAAACGCATATTGAGCGATTGATTACGGAAAATCTTGACGGAGTTGAGACGGCGTTTGACGGCGGGGCGGGATACGGCAGATTTTCAATGCTGCTGGCCGGGCGCGGAATACGCGTGACGCACTTTGACATTTCGCAGCCGATGATTGACAAGGCGCGCGCGTTGGCGGAGGAGCGCGGCGTTGCGGGAAATATGACCTTTGTGCTCGGGTCGCTCGAGGATTTGAGCGCGTTTCACGACGCGCAATTTGACTTGGTGATGTCGTTTGACGCGCCGATTTCGTACACGTACCCGAACCAAGGCGACGTGGTGAAAAATCTCGCGCGTATTGCGAAAAAACGATTGATTATCAGTGTGTACAGCCGCATGGCGTGGCCGGCGCATGCGTTTGATCCGGCGCAAAAGGTGAAGTACCTGCTTGACGAGTCGCGCGACCCGTGGAACTCTCTCGGCGAGGTCTCAAAGCTGGCGGAATATAAGCCGGATATGGCCGCCGTGCGGGAGTTTTTCCGGACGGGGCTGACGGAGCCGGCGGAATCGACAGGCGCGGCGTTCGAGGCGGGAGGTACGCCGTGGCCGATTTCCTACGCGTTTATGCCGGACGAGCTGCGCGGGTTGCTGGAGAGCTGCGGCGGCCGGAATATACGGCTGTCGGGGCCGGGCGCGCTGTCGCGCTTGATCCCCGGCGAGGTTTTGCGGAATATTATGCGCGACGCGCAGCTGCGCGGTGATTTTCTTGACTTTTGCTATGAATACGACAGAAATCCGTCGGTGGCGGGGCTCGGAAAAGACAACCTTGTCGCGCTCGCGGAGATTGGAGAATAATTATGATTACACACGAGGAATTGAAAAAGGTTGCTGCGCTCGCGAAGCTATCGCTTGACGGGGCGGATCTCGACGCGCTCGCGGCGGATTTCGGCGGGATCGTGGAGTTCGCGGACGCGGTGGCGGGCGCGGACTTGTCCGCGATGGATTTGACGGAGCACGACGAGGATTTTCCGCTGCGCGAGGACGTCGTAGTCCCGTCGCTGCCGCCGGAAGAGATTTTGTCGAACGCCGGGGAATCGGGCGGCGGCTTCTTTGTGACGAGGGGGCTTTGACATGGCGGGAATTTCGGATATCCGCAA
>JAISKU010000040.1 GCA_031261245.1 Oscillospiraceae bacterium
CCGCAAGGCCGACCAGATAGAGCTGTCGTTCACCGACGCCCGCTCGCTCGGCTTCAACCCGCCCGTGCGCGAATCCGGCGACCTCGCGGGCTCGCCCGGCGCGACGCTCACCGGCCCCGCGGGCGAGGTCGAGATACCCGAGGGCGTCATCGTCGCCAAGCGCCACATCCACCTCACGCCGGAGGACGCCGCGAGCTTCGGCCTGAAGGACAAACAGGTCGTCAAGGTTCGCGTCGAGGGCGACCGCGCGCTCATCTTTGACGAGGTCGTCGCCCGCGTCTCACCCGAGTACGCGACGTACATGCACGTGGACTACGACGAGATAAACGCCGCCTCGCTCTTCGGGGCTGAGATCACCGGCGTCATCCTCGCGGACTGAGTTTTTGTGCACAAAAAGGCTGCCGCGTACACGCGGCAGCCTGCTGTTGCGAATTGACCTCAGATGATGATGTTCAGCACGAGCGTGAGGATGATAAACACGCCCGCCACCCATTTTGTGGCGCGCGAGAGCCTCGCGTCGAACGTCTTGGACTTGTTCTTCGCCAAAAACGTGTCGGAGCCGCCGCCGAGCGCGCCCGACAGGCCGGAGGTCTTGCCCGACTGCACGATGACGATGGCCGTCAGAAGCAGGCAGACGACGAGATCGATTATTATAATAGCTGTAACCATAATTTAAGCACTCCCAGTAATCATGTAGCAGGAAGTATATCATACTTGTCTGCACATTGCAAGTGTTTTTCGGAGGATTTTTGACAAATGTTTTTTGACACCCACGCCCACTACGATTTCGAGGCTTTTGACGACGACCGCGACGCGCTTCTCGCCTCCATGCCCGGAAGCGGCGTCTCGCTCATTCTCAACGCCGGAAGTAGCGTCGAGAACTCGCGCCGCGGGCTCGAGATCGCCGCGAAATACCCGTTCATGTACGCCGCCGTCGGCGTCCACCCGCACGACGCTGCCGGCATGGACAGCGGTTCAATCCCCGAAATGCGCGAGCTTTTGAAAAACCCGAAAGCGCGCGCCGTCGGCGAGATCGGGCTCGACTACCACTACGACCACTCCCCGCGCGACGTGCAGAGGCTGCGCTTCCGGGAGCAGCTTGAGCTCGCGCGCGAGGTCAAAAAGCCCGTCATAATACATGAGCGCGAGGCGTTCGCCGACGTCACGGAAATCCTCTCGGATTTCGGCGACCTGCACGGCGTTTTCCACTGCTTCTCGGGCGACTGGGACGCCGCGAAAAAAATCCTCGACCGCGGCTGGCTGCTCTCCTTCACCGGCGTCATCACGTTCAAGACCGGGGCGCTCTCCCTCGACGTCGCGTCGCGCGTCCCGATTGACCGCCTGATGCTCGAGACTGACTCGCCCTACCTCTCCCCCGTCCCCGTGCGCGGAAAGCGCAACGACTCGCGCAACCTCCTCCACACCGCAACTAAGCTCGCCGAGGCGCGCGGCATATCCGTTGAGGAGCTCGCGGAAAAAACACTGCAAAACGGAAAGAAATTTTTTGGAATAGAGGACGATACGCAATGATTGAGGCGCTGAATCTGACGCGGCGCTACGGCGAAAATACCGCCGTGGACTCCCTCTCCTTCACCCTGCCGCGCGGCGGGATATGCGGCTTTCTCGGCCCGAACGGCGCGGGCAAGTCAACGACGATGAACATGATGACTGGTTGCCTCGGCATCACGGCGGGCGACTTTCTCATCGACGGCGTAAGCATCCGGCAGGACCCCCTCGCCGTGCGCCGCATGATCGGCTACCTGCCGGAACAGCCTCCGCTCTACGGCGAGATGACGCCGCTGGAGTACCTCAACTTCGCCGCAGAGCTGCGCGGACTGCGCGGCGACGAGGCGCGTGAGGCCGTGGCGGACGCCATGTCCCGCACGGGGCTCGAGGACTCGCGGGATCGCGTCATCTCAAACCTCTCAAAGGGGTACAAGCAGCGCGTCGGGCTCGCCCAGGCGATTCTCGGCACGCCGCCCGTGCTCATCTTTGACGAGCCCACCGTCGGGCTCGACCCCGCGCAGATAATCGAGATACGCGCGCTTATCCGCGACCTCGCGCGGGAGCACACCGTCATACTCAGCACCCATATCCTCTCCGAGGTGCGGGAGCTCTGCTCGCGCGTGCTGATAATCAGCCGCGGAAAGCTCATGGCCGACGGCACGGTGGAGGAGCTTGAGGCCGCCTCCGCCACGGGCGACACGAGCGTCCTCGTGCGCGGGGAGGACGTCGCGCGCTTATCTGAGCTTTGCGCGCGTGAGGACATTCCCATACTCGGCACAAGCGGCGTGTCCGACACGCTCGAGAGCATATTCATTCGCCTCACCTCGGAGGACGCCGGAAAGGAGGAGCCTGATGAAAGCGATATATAAGCGCGAGCTCCGCTCGTTTTTCAGCACGATGACGGGCTACGTGTTCACGGCGATTGTCGTGCTGTTCGTCGCGTTCAACTTCAGCTCCGTGAACCTCACGTCGGGTTACCCGTATTTCGCCGCCGCGCTGTCCGGCACGCTGCTCATCTTCATCCTCGCCGTGCCGATTCTCACGATGCGCAGCTTCGCTGATGAGCGCCGCAGCAAGACGGAGCAGCTTCTCATGTCCTATCCCGTCACCACGACGTCCGTCGTTCTCGGCAAATACCTCGCGATGCTCACCGTGTACGCGATTCCGCTGCTCATCTCCTGCCT
>JAISKU010000113.1 GCA_031261245.1 Oscillospiraceae bacterium
GCTTCGCGAACGCGCGCTCAGTCGTCTCCAAAGAGCAGACCCATGAGCTTCACGCCCGCGTCGATTGCGGGACCCTTTTCGCCGTCGATTTCGCGGTATGTGGCGCCGGTTTTCTTGTCTCTGCGGCTGTCGTAGATGAGAAACGGGACGGGCGTGCCGTCGTGCCCGCGCGTCGAGGTGAGCGTCTTATGGTCGGAGAGGATGAGCAGACGGAAAGGCTCTCCAAGTGCGCGGAGCTTTGCGGTGAGCGGGGCGACGACGAGGGAGTCGAGGCGGCGAATCGCCTCGAGCTTGCCCGGGGTGTCGCCGTTGTGCGTACACTCGTCGGGGGCCTCGACGTGAATCGCGGCGAACGGGTGGGTTTTGAGCACGTCGAGGGCCGCGTCCACCTTGCCGGCGTAGTTCGTGTCGAGCTCGCCCGTCGCGCCGTCCACGAATATGCGCTCTAAGCCGACGAGGTTCGCGATGCCGTGGCAGAGCGGGACGGCGGAGATGACGCCGCCTGTTTTGTTGTAGGTTTCGACGAAGCTCGGCAGCTTGACGGCCGTGCCCTCCGCCCAGAACCAGACGCCGTTCGCGGGCATTTTGCCCTCGGCGCGGCGCGCTTCGTTGAGCGGGTGGTGGTTGAGTACCTCGTGCGCGAGCTTCATTAAATCCCTCAGGACGGCGGCGTTTGCCGCGCCCGAGGGCAGAAGTTTTCCGATTTGTTCCCCGAGGTGGTCGTGCGGCGGGGTGAGCGTCACGCCGTCAATCGACGCGCCGGACTGCACGGCGATGTGGCGGAAGGACTGCGCGGGGTAGACGATGAGGCCGGCCGCGTCCGCGGCGGCTTTGAACGTCGGATCGGCGAAGAGGGCGCGGACGATGGCCTCCGACCGCTCTCCCTCAATCGAGCCGGCGGAGTGGGAGAGGATTTTTTTCTGCTCCCACGGGATATTGGCGTCCTCGTACGTGACCATGTTGCAGCGGTAGGCGATGTCGCCCGGTTGCAGCGCGACGCCCGTCGCGGCGGCCTCGAGCGGGGCGCGGCCCGTGTAGCACTCGCGCGGGTCGCAGCCGAAAATGGACAGAATCGCGGTGTCGGAGCCGGCGGGCAGCCCGTTGGGGCAGTTTTTCACGTTGCCGAACAGACCAGCGGACGCGAGCGCGTCGAGCGTCGGCGTTGCGGCGTATTCGAGCGGCGTGACGTTGCCGAGCTCGGGGACGGGGTTGTCGGCCATGCCGTCGCCGATTATTAAAACATATTTCATATGTTTTTTCCTTTCAAGAAAACTCCGCTTGTATTTTTTCGCATAACTTAGCCTCGCGCCCTTGCCGTACACACGGTACTGTCTGCGGTCGCTCGTCGTCGTTCTGCGAAAAAATACCGCGCGGGTGAAGCTATAAGCGGTTTATGAATTTACCGAGGCGGCGCACGGCCTCCTCGATGTTTTCGATTGATGAGGCGTAGCAGAGGCGGGCAAAGCCCTCCCCGCCCGGGCCGAACGCCGTGCCGGGGATTATCGCGACGCGCTCCTCAATCAGGAATTTTTCGCAGAATTCCCCGCTTTGCAGGCCGAATTTGCCGATGTACGGGAACACGTAGAACGCGCCGTGGGGCTCAAAGCAGTCGATTCCGATCTCGCGCAGACCGTCGAGCAGCAGCCGGCGGCGGCGGTCATAGTCGCGGCGCATGAGGTTGATGTCGTCGTCGCCCTCGTTCATCGCCTCGATTGCGGCGTACTGTGACGTCGTCGGGGCGGACATGATGGCGTACTGGTGGATTTTCAGCATCTGCGTGACAAGCTCCGCGGGCGCGCAGACGTAGCCCATGCGCCAGCCCGTCATCGCGTGGGATTTCGAGAAGCCGTTGACGACGACGCAGCGCTCATACATGCCGTCGAGACTCGCGAGGGAGATGTGGCGGCGGCCGTAGGTCAGCTCCGCGTAGATCTCGTCCGTGACGACCATTATGTCCGTGCCGCGCAAGACCTCCGCGATTGCTTCGAGGTGCGCGCGCTCAAGTATCGCGCCCGTGGGATTGTTCGGGAACGGGAGAATGAGGAGCTTTGTCTTTGGCGTTATCGCCGCGCGCAGCTCGTCCGCGGTGAGGCGGAACTCGTTTTCGACCTTTGTCTCGATGTAGACGGGCGTGCCGCCCGCGAGCTGGGTTATCGGGCCGTAACAGACAAAGCTCGGCACCGGGATTATCACCTCGTCGCCGGGGTTCACGAGCGCGCGGACGGCGAGGTCAATCGCCTCGGAGCCGCCGACGGTGACGATCATCTGCGTTTTCGGGTCGTAGCACAGGTCAAAGCGGCGCGTGAGGTACTCCGCAATCGCCTCGCGCAGGCGCGAGAGGCCGGCGTTGCCCGTGTACTTCGTAAAGCCGCGCTCAAGGCTGCGGATTCCGGCGTCGCGGATGTGCCACGGGGTGACGAAGTCGGGTTCGCCTATGCCGAGGGAGATCGCGTCGTCCATCTCCTCAAGAATGTCGAAGAAGCGGCGGATTGCGGAGGGCGAGAGGGATTTTACGTTGTCGGAGAGAATCGAATCGTAGTTGATCATACGAACAGCCCCCTCTCCTCTTGCTCCGGCCGCTCATCAAACACGCAGCCC
>JAISKU010000018.1 GCA_031261245.1 Oscillospiraceae bacterium
GGCATCCTCGACGTGGACGCGTACCTGAAATGCACGGAGGGGCGCTTCCCGCAGAATCTCATCCTGTCGCACGACCTGCTCGAGGGCGCGTACCTCAACTGCGCGTTCAAGGGCGACACACAGCTCACGGACGGCTTCCCGCGCGCCGCCGCGCCGTACTTTGAGCGCCTGCACAGGTGGACGCGCGGCGACTGGCAGACTGTCGCGTGGCTCCTCCCGCGCGTGCGCGACGAGAGCGGTCGGCGCGTCAAAAACCCTCTCGCCGCAATAGATAAGTGGAAAATATTCGACAACCTGCGGCGCAGCCTCACCCCGCCGTGCGCCCTCGCGGCAATCCTCGCGGGGATGCTCGACGCCCGCCTGCTGCCGCTCTCGGCGCTCGGCGCGGTATCACTCATTCTCGGGCACCTCGTCGCGGCGATCGACGCGCTTGCGCGCGGGCGGGCGCGGCCGGGACGCCGATTTTCCTACGTCCCCGGCGCGTTCGGAAGCCGCATCGCGAGCGCCTTCGCCCGCCTCGCGCTACTGCCCCTCGAGGCGTCGGTCTGCCTCACCGCCGCCGTCACGGCGGTATTCAGAATGTCCGTCTCCCGCCGCAACCTGCTGCAATGGGTCACCGCCGCCGACTCGGAATCGCGCGGCCGGGGCGGAGTAGCGCGCTACGCGCGCCTCGGCGCGCCCGGCATACTCGCGTCCCTCGCCGTGATTCTGCTCACACCGTACCCGCCCGCCGCCGCCGTCGCAATCGTCTGGGCGCTCTCACCGCTTATCGCCGCGAGCCTCGGCCGCGAGGAGCGCGAGCGCGGAATATCCGCGCCCGACCGCGAGTATCTGCTCGGCGCGGCGCGCGACATCTGGCGCTACTTTGCGGAATTCCTCACGCCCGAGGACAATTTCCTCCCGCCGGACAACTATCAGGAGGCGCCGTTCACCGCGCTCGCCCGCCGCACCTCGCCGACGAACATCGGGCTCGCCCTGCTCGCCCCGCTCGCGGCGCACGACCTCGGCATAATCGACCGCGACGCCGCCGTCGAGACGGTCGGACGCACGCTCGCCTCCCTGCAAAACCTCGAAAAATGGCGCGGCCACCCGTACAACTGGTACGACACGGCGACGCTGCAACCGCTCGAGCCGCGCTACGTCTCGACTGTAGATTCCGGCAACCTCGCCGTGTGCCTCACCGTACTCTGCGGCGGACTGCGCGAGCTCGGGGAGACGCAGCTCGCCGACCTCGCGGACACGCTCTGCCGCGACATGGACTTCGCTCCGCTCTTCGACAAAAAGCGCCGCCTGTTCCGCATCGGACGCGACATGTCCGGCGGCGCGGAACAGGAAAACGTCTACGACCTCATGGCGTCGGAGTCCATGCTCACGAGCTACTTCGCCGTCGCGCGCGGGTTCGCTCCGCGCCGCCACTGGCGCGCGCTGTCACGCGCCGCGGTGCGCTTTCGAGGGAGAACCGGCATGGCGTCGTGGACGGGCACCGCGTTCGAGTATCTCATGCCCTCGCTGTTTTTGCCATACTATAAGCACTCATTGCTATACGAATCCGCGAATTTTTGCGTTTATAGTCATAAAAAATCCGCAAAATCCGAGCCTTGGGGCAGCTCCGAGAGCGCGTTCTTCGCGTTTGACGCCTCGGGCAGCTACCGCTACAAGGCGCACGGAGCGCCCGCGCTCGCGCTGCGGCGCGGCATGGGGCGCGAACGCGTCGTCGCACCGTACTCGTCGTTCCTCGCGCTCGCGTTCGACCCGAAAGGCGCGTCGGACAATCTGCGCAAGCTCGAAGAGCTCGGTGCCGTCGGCGATTACGGCTTCCGCGAGGCGCTCGACTTCACGGAGGAGCGCACGCGCGGCGTCGCCCCGCTCGCCGTCAGGACGTATATGGCGCACCACCTCGGCATGAGCATAATCGCCGTCGCGAACGCCCTCGGCGACGGCGCGTTTGTCCGCCGCCTCCTGAGCGATGCCGACATGGGCGCGTTCACGGAGCTACTCGGCGAGCGCGTCCCGGCGGGGGAGCGGACGATAAAAAGTCCGCCGCGCGAGCTGCCGGAGCGCCACCGTACCCCGCGCATAAAGCCGTGGCGCGCCGTTTCGGACGAGATCGACGCCGCCCTGCCGCGCGTCGCGCTCCTGACGGCGGGCGACTACGGCGTGACGTTCAGCGAGACGGGTCAGTCGGAGTCGCGCCGGAAGGGCGTCGCCCTCACGCGCGCTGTGTTCGAGCAGTCGGGCGAGACCTCGGGCATCACGTTTTTCCTCAAATCCGGCGATGAGCTGATTCCGCTCCAGCCCGCGCCGCTCTTCGACCGTGCGGCGCGTTACAGCGCGACGCTCTCGGGCTCCGGGTGCGAAATCAAAACGCGCAGCGGGAAAATAACCGCACGCGTTATCACGCGCGTCGCGCCTGACGGCTCGGGCGAGCTGCGCCGCGTGGAGCTCGCCTCGAAAACCGCCTGCGAGTGCGAGCTCGCCGTGTATTTTGAGCCCGTCCTCGCCGGCGCCGCCGACTACGCCTCGCACCCCGCGTTCTCAAAGCTCTCGCTCGAAACCGAGCTCTCTGAAAACTGCGCCGTCGTGCGCCGCCGCCCGCGCGGAGGTGAGCGCGGTGCGGAGCTCGCGTTCGCGTGCGACCGCGCGGCGGCCTTCGACACCTCACGTGAGCTCGCGCTCGGGCGCGGCGGCATATACGCAATCGGCGCGGCGCTCCGCCGCGAGCCGGGCGGCACGTCCGGAGCCGTACTCGACCCGTGCGTGCTTGCGCGCGTAAAAATCTCCCTGCGCCCCGGCAAAACCGAGCGCGTCGCCTTCGCGCTCTCCGCCTCCGGAAATACGGGCGAGGCCGCGAGCCGCGCGCGCAAGCTGCTGTCGCGGCGCGACGCGTCGGAGAGCGCCGCCGTCAGCCAATTCGACGCCGCCTCCGCGCGCTTCGGCCTGTCGGAGCACACGCGCGAGCTCGCCGCCGAAATGCTGCGCGAGCTCGTCTACCCGTCGCCGTACAGGCGCGTACCCGAAATTCTCCTGCCGTCTATCGCAATCGGGCGCGAGGGGCTGTGGTCGTTCGGAGTATCCGGCGACCTGCCGATCGTCGCGCAGATAATCGGCGCCGAGGGCGACCTCGACGCGACGCGCGAGCTCATCGGGGCGCACGCCGTGCTGTCGGAGTGCGGCGCGCCGTTCGACCTGCTCCTGCTCACCGACGAGGGCGGCGAGTACACCTCCCCGCTGCGCGACGG
>JAISKU010000167.1 GCA_031261245.1 Oscillospiraceae bacterium
AGCTCGGTGATTACGCTCAGAATCTTCAGCGGGGAGGACGCGCCCGTGGCGAGAACCACGGTGGGCTTCATGGCGGCGATAAGCCTCGCGGAGATCGTGCTGTGGCTGATCTATTTCCGAAAATCCGTGCGTGTGCGCACGTACATGGGCGGCGAAAAATACCTGCGGCAGAGCCTTTTCGCCCGCCGCGCAAAATCCCCGGCCCCCGCAATCCCCGACGAACCCGACGACAAATAAAAACCGCGCCGCCCGACGGGCGGCGCGGTTGTTATATTTTTCCTACCCCAGCGGAACCCCGTTCCCGTCGAACAGCGGCAGCGGCTCAAGGTACGTGATGTCCTCGCGCCCTATCGCGTCGCCCTCGGCGAGAATCGCGAGCTTCCCGACGATGTTGCCGCCCGCCTGCCGTACGAGCTCCTCGACGGCGCGCAGGGACTCGCCCGTCGATATCACGTCGTCAACGATTACGATGCGCTTGCCGCGCATCCTCGCGGCGTCCGCGCCGTCCATGTACAGCTTTTGCTCACCCGCGGTGGTGATCGAGCGCACATCGGACTCAAAAACCCCGTTCATGTAGAGCTTCTTCGCCTTGCGAACGAGAAAATAGTCGTTTCGCCCGCTCTGCCGCGCCATCTCGTAGATAAGCGGTATCGCCTTCGCCTCGGGGGCCACGAGATAGTCGAACTCCGGCGCTTTCTTCAGCAGCGCGCTCGCCGCCGCGACGGTCAGCTCCACGTCGCCGAAAATCACGAACGCCGCAATCGTCAGTGTGTCGCTCGCCTTGCACAGCGGTAGCTCGCGGTGTACGCCCGCGACGTCAATTCCGTATGTCGCCATTATAAACCCTCCGTATAGCAGATTTTTCTTCAATTATACAGTCAGAACGCGGGTATGTCAAGTGCCTCCGCTTTCGCGACGCCTCTGCCGATCACCGACACGGACATCGCCTCCGCCGTCAGCAGCTCCCGCGCGAGCAGCAGGATATCCTCCGCCGTCACCGCCTCGTACCGCGCGATCGTCTCCTCGGGCTCAAGCACCTTTCCGAAGTACAGCTCGTTTCGCCCGAGGCGGTTCATGCGCGCCGAGGTCGATTCGAGCGACATCAACACGTTCGCCTCCACCTGCTCCCGCGCGAGCGCGAGCTCCTCCGCCGTTATCCCGTCGTCGCGCAGCCGCCGTATCTCGCCGAGAATCACGCCGAGCGCCTCGCCCTGCGCCTCCGCGCCGAGCGCCGTGCACACCGAAAACAGTCCCGTATCGACGTAGCTCGACGCGTAGGAGTAGATGCTGTAGCACAGCCCGCGCTCCTCGCGCACCTTTTGAAACAGCCGCGAGGACATGCCGCCGCCGAGAATATCGGACAGCATCTGCATGGCGTACCGCCGCTCCTCACCCACGGACACGCCCGGAAAGGCGAGCGTTATGTGGTTCTGCTCAAGCTGCTTTCGCTTTGAAATCCGCGCGGGCGAATAGCTCGCCGGGGTCGGCTTCTGTCCGCCGCCCGCCGGAAACGCGGAGAACACCTCCTCCACGCGCCGCAAATCGCCGTCCGTGAAGCTCCCCGACAGCGCGACGACTATCGACCCGCCGAGATAGCGCCGCCCCATGTAGGCTTTCAGCGACTCACCCGTCATCTTCGAGAGCGTCGCGCGCCGCCCGAGTATCGGCCGCGCGAGCGCGCCGCCGCGGTACACCGCCTCAAAAAGCCGCTCCGACACAAGCTCCTCCGGCGTGTCGTAGCACATGTCGATCTCCTCAAAAATCACGCCGCGCTCCGACTCAATATCGCTCTCGGCGAAGTTGGAGCGCAGCAGCATGTCGCCGAGAACATCGGTCAGCTCGCCGAGGCGCGTATCGACGACGCGCCCGTGGAAGCACGTGCACTCCTTCGTCGTAAACGCGTTTATCTGCCCGCCCGCGCTGTCCATGAACTGCGCGAGCTGCGCCGCCGTGCGCGTCGCGGTGCCCTTGAACACCATGTGCTCAATAAAATGCGAGGCCCCCGACAGCGCCGCCGTCTCGTGCCGCGACCCCGCGCCGACCCACACGCCCAAAGACGCGGAGCGCACGTGGTCAATGCGTTCAAAGACCACGCGCACTCCGTTGGAAAGCGTTATTTTTTCGTACATAGACGCACCTCGCGCTCACATCAGCAGTTTGAACAGTGTAACACACGGCGCGCGCTTTAGCAATGAGAAAAATAGGGCTTGTCTAAAATATGAATTGGTAGTATTATTGTCCGGGGTGAGAGTGTGAAGCCGTTGAAGAAAAAAGTGAGTATCACGTTGGATGAGGACATACTGTTGCGTGTAAAAGACCTCGCCGAGGAGAATGACAGGTCGTTTTCGCAGTATGTGAATCTGATTTTGAAGTCGTTTCTTGAGAAACGCGATAATAAAAAATAGGGCAAGCCCGGCTTTCGCCGGGCTTGTGTTTTTTATTTCGGAGTGTTACGCCCTGTCTATCGGCAGCCCGGCCGCCTGCCGTTCCTTAATCGCATCTCTGCGGTTGAGGTTCAGCCGTCCGCGCTCGTCCACGCCGTCGAACTTGACCCACGTGTAGTCGCCGACGTTCAGCACGTCCTCGACCTTCTCGACGCGGCGATTCTCAAGCTTCGAGATGTGCACCATGCCGTC
>JAISKU010000041.1 GCA_031261245.1 Oscillospiraceae bacterium
GCGGACGGCGGCTTTGAGGTGCGGCGCGGCGCGTCGCCCTCGGCGGCGATACGCGATATCTACGAAAACGGACGAATGTACGGCACGGAGTGCGCCACCGCGATGCAGCTCGTGTACTATGGCGCGCTGCTCGACACCGTGCCGGAGACGGCGTTCGACAGGCAGTTTTCGGGTCTGCAGCTGATGAACTGGCACGACATCTCCCCCGCGCTGCGCGAGACGGGGCTGATGAGCCGCCGCGCCGACTATCTGCCGGGCGACAGGCGGTACTTCGCGAACCCGGACGTGAACCTCGAAACGCCCGAATGGCAGGGCGAAAACGTCATCGACATGGGCGACGGCACGTTCTACGGCCACGGAATGGGGCGCTACCGCGCCGACGAAATTGTGTCGGAACTAAACCGCAACCGCCGCCCCGGCTCCGCGCGCGCGGCGTACCTGATGAACTCCGCCGGGCGGCCGGACTTTGAGCGGCTGTTCGGGATTTTCGGGCAGACTCGGGTGGCGTAGGACACTTGTCATTCAGAGGCGCGAAGCGGCGAAGAATCCCGTGAGGCTGCGCGTCGATTATGCGGGATTCCTCGCTGCGCTCGGAATGACAGGGGGATACGCGGGTGGCGTGGGACGTTTGTCATTCAGAGGCGCGAAGCGGCGAAGAATCCCGTGAGGCTGCGCGTCGATTATACGGGATTCCTCGCTGCGCTCGGAATGACAGGGGGATACGCGGGTGGCGTAGGAAAACGTGAAAAGGTGACGCGACAAAAAGGGTGATCATCGCAAAATGGCACGGGGCGATGTGGACATCGCCCCCTACGCTTTTGGATATGGTTCGCGGACGTCCGTCCTGTCCGCGAGATAGTCCAAGCTCGTGCGGAAAAAGTCCGCCAGTATCGTCAGATTTTCGACCGTCGGCACGCGCGCGCCGCTTTCATACTTCGACAGCAACGACTGGTCAATTCCCGTTTTCATCTGCAACGACAGCTGCGTCATTCCCGCGGCTGTTCGCAGACGTCTCAAATTGTCCATATTTACATCACCCATGAAATTATGACAGGGCGACATATTGACAATATGACAATTTGTCATATAATATTAAAAAACAACAAAAGAGGTGCAAAAATGCCTGATTACGAGAAAATGTACTTCAAGCTTGCGGCGAGGCTCGCCGACGTCACCGAGTTGTTAATCGAGATTCAACGGGAGTGCGAGGAGATTTACATCGAAAATGAGGACAAGCCGATTTTGCAGATTGTGACGGAGGACGGGGAATAGCGTTTTTTTGTTGCAAGCGGGCGCGAAATGTGTTATATTACCTGAAACAAGGAGGGAATGGACATGTTTTGTATAAACTGCGGCAAGGAAATCGCGGAGGGCAGCGTGTTTTGCAAATTCTGCGGGACGCGGCTGCACGGCGAGGCCGAGCCTGTTCGCGAGGAGCCCGTCCGTGAGGAGCCCATAACACCGCCGGAGAGCGTCAATCCTCCGGAGAGCGTCGAAATTGCGGGGCCGGTGACGCCCGAGACGCAGAGCGCGGACGCGACGGCGCCCAAGGTGGTCGGCGCGAGGCCGCGCGGCGGTCTTGGCGGGAAGATTCTGAGCCTTGTTGTGAGCCTCGGCATGGTGATAGGCGGCCTTAGCGGCAAGCTCGTCTTTCGCGGGACGAACAGCAGCGGGCTTCTCGTGGTGGCCGGCTGTCTGTGGCTGCTTTACGACATCTTTACGATTGTGGTGTACCTCAAAAGGAGCGGCGAGGCGGCTCCGGACGTTGCGGCGCCCGTCGGCGCGGGCACTGCGGACGGCGGCGCGGCGGCGCGGCTCGCGATTCCGAGGAGATCCAATATTGCGCTTTTGGCGGCGCTTCTCATGGCGGTCAACGTCGCGTATCCGCTGATTTCCAACATCATTAGCTACGGCTTCGACTTCCGGTTGCTCCTGAACGCGCTTCCGGGCATCATTTTTGTCGTGCTCGCGCTCGGGCTATTGAAGAAGAACAGCGGTCTGCTCGTTATCCCCGCCGCGGCGTCTGTTTTCGTCCAAATTGTCGGCGTCATCGGCTATACGCCGAGCGCGTACTTTTACGTATGGTTACTGGTGGACGTCCTCCTGCTGCTCACGGTCATTCTGACCGTGAACGGGCGCGGCAAATCAAACCGTCTGCTGATTATCGCCACCGTCGCGGCGTTCGCGATAGATATGGCGTGCAACATACTTATCGCGAGGCAGTACGGCTATCCCCTCCCGCCGCTGTCGTATTTGATTATCACGTGCTACTATGGCGCGTATTTTACCGTCGCCGTCGCGCTGAAGCCCCCGAAGCCGCAGAACGTGTGGGACGAGGATCCGTTCCGGTAGGTCGGGCATATAAAAAAACATCGGCGCGTGCGCGCCGATGTTTTTTTGTTACTCTGCGGCGGCGATTATCTTCGCCCACACGGCGGGGAGGTTTTCCTCGAGGTTGTACGCGCGGCCGTCGGGGCCTGTCCAGATGTGGAACGTCTCGGCCGCGTTGACGAGCTCTCCGGCGGCGTTTTTCAGCTCGTAGGCGAGCTTCAGCTTGCGCGGGGCGTACTCGAGTATCCTCGTCGTGACGGTGAGCGTCTGCGGATACGTCGCGGGGGCCTTGTATTGCAGGTGCAGATCCACCATCGCGGGGTTGATGCCGACCTTTTGCGAGTCCTCAAACGAGAAACCCATCGCGGCGAAAAAGTCCATGCGCGCCATCTCGTACCAGACCGGATAGACGGCGTGGTGGATTATGCCCATTCTGTCGCACTCCGGAAAGCGCGTCTCGATTGTCGTTGTCGTCGTCATTTCGCGTCCTCCCGAACGGGCAGCCAGACCTCAAAATACCCCGTCTGCTCCCCGTCCTCCATGACGCTGCACGCGAGGTTGCCGAACGCGCCGCGCTCCGGCGAGTAGCCGTTCGCGCGCGCGTAGTCTAAAAGAAAGTCGAGCTTGCGCGCGGAGAATCTGTCCTGCCCCGCGGACTTGAACGCCGAGTGTATGCACAGGCGCGACGGCATCTCGTGCACGGGCGGCGAGATGCTGACGCCGAATTCCTCAATGTACTGCGCCGCAATCGAGAAGCCCCACTCGTACTCGTCGAGCCCGCCGGCCATCGCGCCGTCGGGAATCTCAAAATACCGGCGCGTGAACGGCATGTACTTCAGCCAGCGGCGCGAGACGTCCGCCGTACCCTCGCGGTTGTCGTACTCCGTGTTGCGGCGGTTTATGTAGTAGTAGAAGCCGGAGCACGTGCGCACGTCGCACGTGCCGACGCAGCTTTTTGTGTTCGCGAGGCGCTCCTGAAATTTCTTGATGCGCTGCAGCAGCAGCTCCTGACGGCGTATCGAGGCGAGAATCTCCACGCCCTTCTCCTCGAGCGTCCCGAGAAGTCCGTCAAACGAGCACTCCGTCACCATGCTCGCGACCTTTTCGATGCCGAAGCCGAAGTTCTTGTACCACAGGCAGTCGATGAGATAGTTGATGTCCCACGTGTCGTAGTAGCGGTAGTTGTTCTGCGGGTCTTTCGCAGGCGTCACGACGCCCTTTTCCTCGTAGTAGCGTATGAGGTCGGCGGATATGCCGAGAATGCGCGCCACCTCGCCTATCTTGTATTTCATCTGCGCCCGTCGCCCCCAATCCGCTCTTTTTTACCATTATAAACGCGTTCCGCAAAAAAGTCAAAAAAATTCGGTTGTGTTTTGTGAGAAATGAAAATAATTCGTTGCTAAAGCCATTGAATTATGGTATACTTCACACAAAAATTACTGTCGGCTCGTGTTCGCGCTAAAACAAAAGGGGTGTTCTATGAAGCTGAGTATGTGGATGCTGTTCGACGAGCTGGCTCAGTACGGGGCAAGGAGCGCGATACGCGACGGAAATCCCGTCATTGAGGACGTGCGCGTGTTCATCGCCGGGGACGTTTGGGAGGACAGCTGCGTCTGTCTCGGTCGCTCCGACGACTTTTTCGGCGACGGCGGCGACAGTGTTATCCTCATAAACGGGCGCGACACCATCACATTTGAAAACGCGCGGCTGCCGGAGACGCTAAACCGCGTCATCGGC
The DNA here is from genome assembly GCA_031261245.1 of Oscillospiraceae bacterium. Classification (GTDB taxonomy): domain Bacteria; phylum Bacillota; class Clostridia; order Oscillospirales; family Oscillospiraceae; genus JAIRRO01. The sequence continues at coordinate 4,069 of JAISKU010000041.1, forward strand.
ATTTTCGGCAAATACAGGCGGTGGGACGACGCGCTGCGCAGCGCCGTGCACAGCGCCGATCCCTTTCAGAACATCCTCGACGTGGCGCACGACGTGTTCCGATGTCCCATGTTCTTCGGACACAAGAATCTGCGCATTTACGCGATAACGCGCCAGTACTCCGAGGAGCAGGTGTACGTCGGGTGGGACGAGGTCAAGGCGATAAACACGATGCCGCCGAGCCTTTTCGGGCACCTCAAGCCTATCGATATGGCGCTTTTCCCCGACGACGCCGACCCCATCGCGATTCCCGCCCTCGACGACGACAGCAAGTTCTTCGACTACCAGATACGCGCGAACTGCTACCTGCGCGGGAACATCTGGGGGCATCTGTACATCTATTACAGCAGGGCGGAGGTCAGTCCGGCCTTGTTACAGCTCGCCAGACACGCGGCGGACATATACGGCGAGCTGCTCGACTCCTCGCAGAGCGGCACCGACAAATACACGCAGTACTCCTTCCTCACGGATCTGCTCGACGGCAGGGAGACGGCGGTCGGGGCGATGACGGGCATCTACTGGGCGCTCGGCTGGCCCGAGACGGAGGAGCTTGTGCTGTGCAAGATAGCCACGCCGCCCGTGACCTACGACGGCGTGTTCTTCGACTGGCTGTGCGAGTCGCTGTCGGCGCAGGCGGCGGGCTCGATCGTGTTCCCGTACAGCAAGTCCGTCGTGCTGATACTGCGGCAAAGCGACACCGACCTCGACGAGCTGATCTCCGGCTTCGCGCAGTCGATGGAGCGCGGCAACTACCACTGCGGCATAAGCTTCCCCTTCGTCGGGCTTGAGAATATCCTCCCGCACTTTTTTCAGGCGGGCTACTCCATCGAGTCCGCGACGAGTCCGGAGCTGCGCACGCACTATTTCAAGGACTGCGCGTTCGACGGGCTGGCGGCCGCGCTGAAATCGCACTTGGAGTGGCGCGACTGGGTGCTGCCGTCGATTTTCAAGCTGATAAATTCCGACGAGGCGCACGGCACGGAGTACTACAAGACGCTGTACTGTCTGCTGATAAGCAACGGGCACCTCGGAAACACCGCGAAACGGCTGTATATACACCGCAACACGCTGATGTACCGGCTTGAGAAGATAGCGCAGATACTCGAGGCGGATATTTTCAATGAGAGCGTCTCCGCGTTTTTGCGGTTTTGCTACGCCCTGATGCGCGACGAGTACCCCGTCGTAATCCCCGACGAACAGGGGGAATACGCATTGTAAATGTAGGTCATGCAGTCCATAACGCGGTTGTGTAAAAATCAATATTATTAAGGAGCGGCAGAGTATGAGCAGTAAATTTGACCATTTGTTTTTTGAGTTCAAGCCACAGTACACAAACTGGGGCGATTGGTGTCATTCGCCGCAGGCGTATTTCCGCGGCGAGGCCGACATGCCCGGGGCAAACCTCACGGTCGGCTTCCAGGTGTTCACGGCGCCCGTCTATCTCGAGCGCGAACCGCACTTCCACCGCGAGGAGGAGTACCTTGTATTCCTCGGGCACACGCTTCCGGACGTGTTCGCGTCGTTTGACGCCGAGGTCGAGTTCTTCATCGGGCCGACCATCGACACCATGGAGAAGATCACCGTGACGAAACCCACGATTATCCGCGTGCCGCCCGGGATGTGGCACTCCCCGCTCGACTTCAAGCGCGTGGATAAGCCGATTCTGTTTCAGGCGGCGTCGCAGCACGGCAAGTTCGGCTCCATCAAGCAGCGCAAGAACGCCGACGGCTTCCTCGAGTACATATACACGGGCGACGAGGCGCGCGGCTGTATTCTCGAGCCGGGAAAGCAGTGCAACTACTGCGGGAAGTGTTTCGGCGAAGCGACAAAGGACAGCGTCACGTCGGAGCAGCTCTTCTCCAAGCCGGGCGCGGATTTTGAGCAATACTGGACGGTGCTCGACCAGCCCCTGAGCCAAAAAATCAAGGATTTGATATGCGAGCTGCCCAAGGAGGAGACGCAGTGGGGGCCGTGGTGTCCGACGCCGCAGGCGTATTTCCGCGGCGAGACGTACATGCCCGCGGGCTGCAAATACCACGTCGGCTTCCAGGTGTTCACCGGCCCGAACGACATGGAGGAGGCGCACTTCCACCAGGGCGTGGACGAGTACATCTTCTTCATGGGCGCCGACCCCATGAACATCTTTGACTTTGACGCGGACATCGACTTCTACATCGGGGATCACCCGGATCACATGGAGCTGCACAAGATCACGAAGCCCACCGTAGTGCGGCTTCCGCCCACGGTCTGGCACAGCCCGATCCTGTTCAAGAGGGTGACGAAGCCGCTGCTGTTCCAGGCGGCGTTCCTCGACGGGGTATGGGGCACAATAACGCGGCGTTACAACGAAAAGGGAGAGCCGTTCTACAACTACACCGGCGACAACGTGCGCTGGTGCCGGTACGAGCCGGAGAAGCGCTGCAACATCTGCGGGCGGTGCTTCGCGGACGATTCCGCGCCGCTGTACAAGTAATCATGCAAAAAAAGTAAGATATCATGCAAAAATAGTGCCGCGCAACCCGTTAATTTCGGGCGCGCGGCATTGCTTTTTCGGAGGCTTCATGTTATAATGCCCATATATAAGAATTTTTATTGGAAGGTGATATCATGTATCAATTCAGAGCGTATACGGATCGAATCTGGAAGTATCGCGAGAAAATTCGCGACCGCGTAATACGCGCGGATTCGGAGCGCACAAAAATCAAGGTGGAGGCGTGGAAGAAGTATAAGGACGTCGTGCCGATAATACAGATCCCGCTGATCACAAAGGAAGTCGTCTCGCGCATGTCCATCCGCATCGAGGACGACGAGCTCATCGTCGGAAGCAAGTCGAAATACTTCTGCGGCTCGTCAGGCGGAATGTGGGCGATGATGTCCGACGTCGAGAACCTGTGGGAGAAACGCGACGACGGTCTGTGGTACAACGACGCGGCCGTGGACGGCGTTGCCCTGTGTATCTCGCCGGAGGATCTGGCCGATCTCAAGGCCCTCGGCCCCGTGATGATGGAGATGAGCCAGTCGAAGGTCGGCGACGCGTGGCTGCCGGAGGGCGCGCGCGAGTTCTATGACCTCGGCACGAACGACTACGGCTTCAAGGGCCGCGCGGGCGTGATGATGCTCCCGTCGGGCCACCTGACCCCGGGCTGGGGCAAGATCGTCAACGTCGGCTACGGCGCGATCCGCGCGCAGGCGCAGCAGTGGATTAACGAGCGCAAGGGCAGGATAATGGGCGACGACATGAAGAAGTACATGTTCTATCAGGCCGCCGTGTACGAGTGCGACGCCGCGTCGATTTTCGTAAAGCGCTACGCCGACCTCGCCGCAGAGAAGGCCGCCGCCTGTACGGAGCCCAAGCGCAAGGCGGAGCTGGAGAGAATGGCCGCGTCTATCGCGTGGATTTCGGAAAATCCCGCGCGCGACTACTGGGAGGCGTGCCAGGCCGCGGCGTTCTATCAGATTTTCCTCGCGATAGACTGCCCGATGCCCGCGCCGGCGTTCGGACGCTTTGACCAGTACACGTGGCCGTACCTGAAGAAGGATCTGGAGTCCGGCAAGCTGACGATGGACGAGGCGCAGGAGATCACCGACGCGTTCTTCCTCAAGGCAAACTGCGCGTATGAGGGCGGCATCGGCGAGATAGCCAAGACGACGGGCATAGGCAACACGTATCAGCACACGACGCTCGGCGGGGTTGACCCGAAAACCGGCGAGGACGCGACGAACCCCGTGACGTACATGGTGCTCGAGACCGTGGGGCGGCTGAAGCTGCACGACCCGACGATTTCGCTGCGCATAAACAAGAATTCGCCCGACGAGCTGTGGGGCTGCGCGCTTGAGACGAGTAAGCTCGTCGGCGGGCTGCCGCTCTTCCAGAACGACGAGGTGATTATCCCCGGTCTGATGAAGGAGCTGGATTTCGAGCTTGAGGACGCGCGCGACTACTCGATTATCGGCTGCCAAGAAATAGTCGGTTCAGGGTGCGACTACCCCGCGCCGAACGGCGTGGGCGCGAACCACGCGACGCTGTACTACGGGCTGATTCTCGACATGGCGCTAAACAACGGGATAAACCCGATGAACAACAAACAGGCGCCGGCGGAGATATGCTCCGGCTATCTGTACGAGATGACGTCAATTGAGCAGGTGCGCGACGCGTACGCGAAGCTCTGCGAGTACCTGCACAGCTGGTACGTCACGATTAACAACTACGCGGAGTACCTCATCCCCTACAACATGCCGCAGCCCGGACTGTCGATCTCGATGCTCGGGTGCATGGAGAAGGGCATGGACTGCGTGGAGGGCGGCTGCAAGTACAACTCCTACGGCGGCACGGCCACCGGCCTCGCCACCATCGCCGACAGCCT
>JAISKU010000086.1 GCA_031261245.1 Oscillospiraceae bacterium
TACGGTCGCGTCCACGACCTGCGAGAGCGTGTTCTTGTCGTACCGCCCCTCGACGACGATGACCTCGCGAATTTTCGGTTTCACGCCGCCGCGAGCCGCGCCAGAAGCTCCACCACACCCTCCATGCCGCCGCCGTCGTTGAGGCGCAGCGCGATCTCACAGCACAGCCGCAGCGCGTTTTTGCACTCCCGCACTTCGAGCTTGCGCGCCGCCGCGAACAGATTGCGCGCCTGAAACTCGTATTTCACGCCCGCGACGGACATCAAATCGGCCGTGCCGCGCTTCCCGTCGAGGTACAGCCGCGCGAGCAGCAGCGAGCGCATCTTTGAGGTCAGCGCGTAGCTTATTCTGTGCGGAACCTCGCGCATCGCGATAAGCTCGTCGAGTATCGAGGCCGCCGTGCGGAAGTCGCGCGCCGCGACGGCGTCGGTGAATTTGTACAGCTCGACGTCGGGAGTGGGCGTCACAAGGGCGTCGATGTCCGCGCGCGTGACCGTCTCGCCCGACGCGTGCGCGGTGAGCTTCTCAATCTCGTTTATCAGGTTCGACATCAGGCCGCCCGTCAGAAACGCGAGGTACTCCGTGTCGGCGGGCGATATCTGCCGCCCGGCGTCCTTGAAGTGGCGGCGAATCCATTTCGTGAGCTCCGCCTGCTCCTGAAGTCCGAATTCCACGACCTCCGCGAGCTTGAAAAGCTCCTTCGCTGCCGCCTGCCGCTTGTCGGCTTTGAACGCTACGGTGTCGCAGATGAAAAGCAGACACACGTGCTCCGGCAGCTCCCGCAAAATGGGCAGCAGGTCGTCCAGACCGGAGGAGAAGTCGAAGTCGGAGACCTCGACAAGCGTGCGCTCCGCGAAAAACGGGAGCGTGTCCACGGCGTCGCGCAGCTCGTCGATACCCGGCGGGGAGGAGTACCGGCGGCAGTTGAAGCCGTCCTCTCCGTCGGGCAAAATTGCGCGGCGCACGTCGGCGGCGCTGCGCTCAAGCAAATACCGCTCCTCCCCGTGAAATACGTAGCAGCGCCCTATTTTCCCCGAGGAGATAGCCGCGCGAAGCGCGGCGTATCCGGAGTTGTCGGTTTTCTTTTTTGCCATACTTACCCCGCCTTGACAGTTATGTTGCCGAGAATATCCGTCCTGTAGACGGTGATGCCGCGCTCCGCGAAGCGCTCCAGCGTCTCGGGCGCCGGGTGTCCGTAGGCGTTCCTCGCCCCGACGGAGATGATCGCCGTCTCCGGCCGCACCTCGTCGAGGAAATCCTCTGAATTCGAGTATTTTGAGCCGTGGTGCCCGGCGATAAGCAGCTCAATGTCCGGCAGCTCGTAGTCCTCGAGCAGCAGCAGCTCCGTCCCGGAGCGCATGTCGCCCGTTATGAGCGCGTCCCACGGCCCGTCGGAGACGAGAATCGTCAGCCCGACCTCGTTCTCGTCGTACCCTTCAAACGGCGGAAAAATGGTGAGCTCCGAGTCGCCGAAGTTGAATTGCAGCACGTCCGTTACAATGATTATATCAGTTTTCAGCGCGTTTGCATAGTCGAGAATTTCGTCCGCGAGCGGCTCGCGCCCGCCGAGGTCGGGGTCGGGGATTATCAGCGTATCGACGCGCACGCGGCTCATCAGCTCGACAACCCGTCCCGCGTGATCCGTGTGAAAATGCGTCAGAATCAGCAGATCCACGGGCGGCGTCGTCTCCGACTGCAAATACCCCGCCGCGACGAACGCCGGGCTGTCAAAGCCCGTTCCGCCGCAGTCGATCACCGCCGACGCGTCGCCGTCGGAGAGCACGATCGACTGACCCTGCCCGACGTCGAGCGCCGTGACGCGCAGCCCGCCCTTCGGGGACAGCGACGTCAGCAGCAGCGCGAGGCAGAGCGCCAGAACCGTGCCGCACACGGGATAAATCACCTTGCGGAGCTTGCCGCGCAGCAGGAAAAACGCCGCGAACACGGCGTAGACGTACACGAGCCACGCGAGGATGTACGTGTTCGACACGTACACCGCCGCAAACGGGATTTTCGACAGCCACCGCGCGGCGAGGATTATCCAGTCCGCGGGAAGCCCGGCGACGAGCGCGGCGGCGGAGCCGACGGATACGGATATCAGCCCGAGTATGCCCGCGATAAGCCCGCCGCAGAAGCAGAACGCCGCCGCCCACAGCGTGACGATGTTCGTGATCGGCGCCACGAGCGAGACGTAGCCGAAGTAGTGCGCGAGCAGCGGCGTCGAGAACACGAGCGCGCCGATCGTCGTCGCGAGGCTCGCGGACAGAAACCGGCTGACGGGATTGCCTCCGAATTTTTCCGCCGTCGCCGCGTTTATTCTCGGCGTGATGACGATGATGCCGAGCGTCGAGAGAAAGGAGAGCTGCAAGCTTACCTTCGCGATCAGATTCGGGTCGAACAGCAGTATTAGCAGCAGCGCCGCGAACACGGACGTCACCCCGTCGCTGCGCCGCCGCGCGAACGGAGCCGCGATGACGAAAATCTGCATGATCACCGCGCGGCACACGGGCGGCGAGAATCCCGTCACCGCCATGAAGAACACGAGCAGGGGCAGCGCGACCGCGATTCGCAGACGTCTGCTGCGTATCACGAACGATAGCATGGACACGAGAAAGGACACGTGCATACCGGACACCGAGACGATGTGCGCGATGCCGGATATGCCGAGCGGCGTGTACACCGCCGGGGTGTGCGTCAGCTCATGCGCGTCGCCGACCGTTATCGCGCGGATAAACGGCGCCAAACGCACCGGGAACACGCGGTTTATCGAGTCGCCGACGGCCTCCGCGACCTTCGCGGGATAATACAGCAGCCACGAGAGGTCAGGTTTCGGTATGTAACCAAAAAGCGCGCACCAAATAAGCCCCGCCGCAAGCGCGGCGACGACTATCGAAATATGCCGTCGCCACTGCCGCCCGAAGAGCTGCGTCAGTATACGCAAAACAAGACTCGCGGCTGTAACCGCGAATCCGTACTTGATCGGGAGGTACACGGAAAGCGCGCACGCGGCCGCGAACGCACCGGCGGCGAGCGCAAGCGGGCGCGACACGGTTCTCGTCACCGCGTCAGTCCTTTTTCTCGCTTCCGTCCACAAACTCGAGGTTTTCAAGCGCGAATTTGATGGCCATGTTGATAATTTTATTACGCGAAAGCCCGCTTTTTAACGCGGCGGCCTCTAATTTTGCGTTATCCTCAGCGTCGATGCGTATAGTCATAGTAACAGCGGGCTCGTTTTTTGTGCCAACGATGAACTTTTTATCCATGCTATCACCTCTGAACACAATTATAATTCCGATTCAGAAGCGGTAATATAACATGAAATGCAAACATAATTGTTTGCATATTATTATTCATTGACAATTAATTTTTACTTTGATATTATGTATTGCAGTTTTTATTGGGAGGGCAAGCATATGCCAATTACGGAAATACTTGAAAAAAACGCCGAGCTGTACGGCGCGGAGACGGCACTTATTGAGATAAACCCGGAGCGCGCGGCAGGACGCCGCGTGACATGGCGCGAGTATGAGCTCGTGGAGCCGACGCGCTCACCCCATCACCGCCGTGAGATAACGTGGAGCGTGTTCAACGAAAAGGCGAACCGCATGGCGAATCTGCTGATCTCGCGCGGCATTGGCGGCGGCGAAAAGGTCGCGATTCTCATGACGAACTGCCTTGAGTGGCTGCCGGTGTACTTCGGGATTCTCAAGACGGGCGCGACGGTCGTGCCCATGAACTTCCGCTACTCTGCGGAGGAGATAAAGTATTGCCTCGGGCTCGCCGAGGTGGATATGCTGATTTTCGGCCCGGAATTCATCGGGCGCATCGAGGAGATAGCCGACGGACTGCCGGAGGAGCTCGCGCTCATGTTCTGCGGCGAGGAGGCGTGCCCGAGCTTTGCGGAGAGCTACGCGGAGCTGACGGCGAACTGCTCCTCCGCCTCGCCGGACGTCGTGATAACGGACGAGGACGTGGCGGCAATCTACTTCTCGTCGGGCACCACGGGCTTCCCGAAAGCGATTCTGCACAGCCACGAGAGCCTCATGCACGCGTGCCGCGTGGAGCAGGCGCACCACGGACAGACGCACGAGGACGTGTTCCTCTGTATCCCGCCGCTGTACCACACGGGCGCGAAGATGCACTGGTTCGGGAGCTTCCTCGTCGGCGGAAAGGCCGTGCTGCTAAAGGGCACGAATCCCGAATATATTCTTGACGCGGTGTCGCGTGAGAAATGCACAATCGTGTGGCTGCTCGTGCCGTGGGCGCAGGACGTGCTGCTCGCGCTTGAGCGCGGCGATATCAAGCTCGCCGACTACCCGAACCTCTCGCAGTGGCGGCTAATGCACATCGGGGCGCAGCCCGTGCCGCAGAGCCTCGTGCGCCGCTGGCTTGAGGTGTTTCCGAATCACCAGTACGACACGAACTACGGCCTGTCGGAGTCCATCGGCCCCGGCTGCGTGCACCTCGGAATGGAGAACGTGCACAAGGTTGGCGCGATAGGCGTCCCCGGCTTCGGCTGGGAGGTCAAGATCATCGGCGAGGACGGCGCGCCGGTCGCGGAGGGCGATGTGGGCGAGCTGTGCGTCAAGGGCCCTGGCGTCATGCTGCGCTACTACAACGACGAGAAGGCGACGGCGGAGAGTCTGCGCGACGGCTGGCTGCTCACGGGAGACATGGCGCGGCGAGACGAGGACGGCTTTATCTTCCTCGTTGACCGCAAAAAGGACGTCATCATCACGGGCGGAGAGAACATCTACCCCGTGCAGATTGAAAATTTCCTCGCCGCGCACCCGGATATCAGGGACGTGGCGGTTATCGGACTGCCGGAGGCGCGCCTCGGCGAGATAACGGCGGCGATAATCGAAGTAAAGCCGGGGAAAACGCTCACGGAGGAGGACGTGAACACGTTCTGCCACGAGCTGCCGCGCTATAAGCGCCCGAGGAAAATAATCTTCGCCGACGTGCCGCGCAACGCGACGGGAAAAATCGAGAAACCAAAGCTGCGCAAAATCTACGGCGCGACGGACATCGTCGCCGCACAGAATGAATCATAATAAATAATAAGGGGATTGAAAATGAAAGTAAACAACACGGAGAGATGGCTGCGGCTCGCTTTCGCGACTGTCGTACTGCTGTTCGCGGGAATTATCTACGCGTGGAGCGCGATTCGCTCGCCGTTTGAGGACGCCGCGTTCGGCTGGAACGGTACACAGCTCGCGCTCAACTACACGCTTACAGTCGTGTTTTTCTGCCTCGGCGGCTTCGTCGCGGGTCTGCTGACGAATAAGACAAAGCCGCTGCACCGCCTCGGCGCGGGCGCGATACTGCTCGGCGGCGGGTTCCTGCTCACCTCGCTCATGGCCCCGGGCGCGAACATCGTCCGCCTGTACGTGACGTACGGCGTGATGTCGGGTCTCGGCGTCGGCCTCGCGTACACGACGATTATCGGCCTGACCTCCGCGTGGTTCCCCGACAAAAAGGGTCTGTGCTCCGGCGTCATGCTCTTCGGCTTCGGCTTCACGTCGCTGACGATCGGCAACATCGCCAAGGCGCTGATTAAACCCGAAAGCCTCGGCTGGAGCGCGACGTACAAGATTATCGCCGTCGCCCTTTTCGTGGTGTTCGCGATTGCGGCGTTTGTGATCCGCCCCCCGAAACCTGGTACGGTTTTCCCGGAGGCGAAAGCGGGCAAGGGCAAAAAGGCCGCCGTCACGGCTGACCGCGACTTCACGACGAAGGAAATGCTCGGGCGCTCGTCGTTCTGGCGGCTGTTCATTCTGATTACGCTCGTCGCCGCCATCGGCTCCGCCGCGCTCGCAATCTCGACAAATGTGCTCAAGGAGCTCAATCCGGGGACGAACGCCGTGCTGATTTTCACCGTAATCTCCGTGTTCAACGCCCTCGGGCGGCTGATTTCCGGCGCGCTGTTTGACCGCGTAGGCGCTCGCAAGACGCAGTATTTCATCGCCGCGTTCGCGCTCGCCGCGCCGCTGATCGTCGTGATTTCGCTCCTCACGGGCAGCCTTGTTCTCGGCATAATCGGCCTCGCGCTGTGCATCTTCTCGTACGGCTTCTGCCCGACGATTTCGAGCGTTTTTGTCTCCGGCTTCTACGGCACGAAGAGCTTCTCGCTCAACTTCTCGATCATGAACCTGATTCTGATACCCGCGCCATTCGCGCCGACAATCGCGATGTCGATCAAGGGCGACGGGACTTTCCTGCTGCCGTTCCTGATTTTCACGGTTCTCGCGGCTCTCGCGGGCGTAATAAATCTCTCGATAAAAAAAGCGTAATGCCCCTGTCATTAAAAAAAGCGTAATGCCCCTGTCATTCAGAGCGAAGCGAAGAATCTTCACAAAATTCTGCGGAGGATTTCAATGAAAAAATTACTTTTGGGCAACGACGCCGTCGCCCGAGGACTGTTCGAGGCCGGCGTGTCCGTCGCCTCAAGCTACCCCGGAACGCCGTCAACGGAGATAACAGAGGTTTTGGCGACATACGACGAGGTGTATTCGGAGTGGGCGCCGAACGAGAAGGTCGCGCTTGAGACAGCCTTCGGCGCGTCCCTCGGCGGCCGCCGCGCGTTCTGCGGCATGAAGCACGTAGGCATAAACGTCGCCGCCGACCCGCTGTTCACAATCGCCTACACGGGCGTGAACGCCGGACTCGTGCTCGCCGTCGCCGACGACCCCGGAATGCACAGCTCGCAGAACGAGCAGGACTCGCGCCACTACGCAATCGCGGCAAAGCTGCCGATGCTTGAGCCCGCCGACTCCGCCGAGTGCTACGAATTCGCGAAATACGCGTTTGAGCTCTCGGAGCAGTTCGACACGCCCGTGCTGCTGCGCATAACGACGCGCGTCGCGCACAGCCAGAGCGTCGTGGAGACGGGGGAGCGCGTCCTGCCGCCGATTATACCGTATCAGAAGAACATCGCAAAGTACGTCATGATGCCCGGCAA
>JAISKU010000191.1 GCA_031261245.1 Oscillospiraceae bacterium
TAGTACACGAGCTGCATCGCGGTGGCGCACTCCGTGCCGTACATTCGTCCGTTTTCGTAGATATCGCGTATCGCCGCCGAGGGCGACGCGCCGCGCCGCACCTCAAAGCCGCCGTCCGCCCGCCGCACCCAGTACCTGTCGTTGCACACGGCGGAGCGGAACGTCTGAAAGCTCAGTCCGCAGCGTCGCAGCCGCTCTGCGCGGTCAACAATCGCGTGCCGCGCCGCCAGCTCGAAATCGAGCTCGTCGATGGAGCCGTACCTGTACGCCGTGTCGCTCCCGGAGAGCGCTGACGCGCACGAGTATTCAATCCCGCGCTGCGGGTATCTGCGCGAAATCATCTGAAAATCGACGGCGCTGCCGTTAATATAGATCATATTTTCTCACCCCCGCCGGCTCTCACCGCGCTCTCCCGGAACACCTCGAGCGCCGACTGCTCCTCCTCCGTGAGGGGCGTCAGCGGCGCGCGCGTGCGCGGGTGAATCTCGCGCTTGAGGTACTTTGCCTCGCTGTCCTGCGACAGGTAGTGCGGCGCGGAGGTGAGATTAAAGTGCTCGCCCGTGAGGTAGATATACGGCCGGTTCTCGGCGAGCCACTCCGAAAACCTCCCGAAAACCGCGCTCTTGTCCGCGCGCTGCTTCGGCGGCTCAAGGCCGAGCAGACTGCACGCGAGCTCCGCGTCCGCCTGATTGTCGGACATGATGTACTTCGCGATGACGGAGAGCGCGAACGCGTCCGCCGTCTGAAAAAACCCCCACACGAGGTCGTGGATATACAGGCCGCGCCTGTTTCGGCGGAAAATCAGCTCCGCAATTTTCGACAGCGACTCGCCGTCCGGGAAACGCGCCGCGAGGTGCGCCGACGCGAGGTCGATCGCCGCGTCATAGTCGTCGCGCCCGGCCTGCGGGCCGTCCCAGTCCGCGCCGGTGTCTATCATCCATTTCAGCGCGTCGCGCGGCGGCTCCGGCGTCTCGCCGCGCGGCGAGATCATGCGCGCGTAGCGCTCGCGCCGCTTTGTGTCCCCGGCCTTTGAGGCGACGAGCCAAATCGCGAACTTCGCCCGCTCCGGCAGCCCGGCGTCCAGCCCGAGCTTTTCGGCCTCCGGCGCGAGCAGAAATATCACCGGGAAGCTGTTCTCGCTGTCGCGCAGCGCCTCAAGCGCGGCGTCGCGCCCGCGCCGCGCGAGGGAGTTAAACGCCGTCCGCAGTCCGGCGGAGCCCTGTGCGCGCCAAACCCGGTCAAAATATCCGGCAGTCATATAATCATCTCCAATCACAAAAAAGGGGCGCGCGGTCGGGTTTTCCGTCCGCGCGCCCTTCCTTAGGGGTATTATATTGTGGTTGGGGAGATTTTGTTACTCAATACGCGCTCCAGCCGCCGTCCGCGGCGACCACCGTGCCGTTGACGAAGCTCGAATCGTCGCTCGCGAGGAACAGCGCCACCGACGCGATCTCCTCCGCCGCGCCGTAGCGCGGATTCGCGCCCATTCCGGCGGACGTGCGCTCGTAGCCGAACGCGCTCGGGTTCTTCAGACCGACGGCGATCTCCGTCGCCACGCCGCCCGGGGCGATGGCGTTGCAGCGCACGCCCTTTTGCGCGTACATGAACGCCGTGTTCTTCGTCAGACCCACGATGCCGAACTTCGACGCCGTGTAGGCCGCGCCCGCGCGCGCGCCCTGAAGCCCGCCTATCGACGCCGTGTTCACGATGACCCCGCCGCCGTTGTCGAGCATCAGGTTCAGCCACTTGCGCGTTATCACGAACGGCCCCTTGAGGTTTGTGTCGATGACCTTATCCCACAGCTCGTCGCTGCACTCCGCCGCCGGCATCATCTCGTCCATGATTCCCGCGTTGTTCACGAGAATGTCGAGCTTGCCGAACTCCTTAAAACACTCGTCCAGCAGCGCGACGATGCCCGTAAAGTCGGCCACGTCGCCCGATTTCGCGATAATCTTCCCCGGCAGACCCGCGCCCTCCGTTACGAGCGCGTCGAGCTTCTCCTTGCGCCGCGCCACGGCAATGACCGTCGCGCCCTCGCCCGCGAATTTCAGCGCTATCGCGTGCCCCATACCTGAGCTTGCGCCCGTAACGAACGCGGTTTTGTTTTCAAGCTTCATGTCGTTCTCCTTTTCGATAATAATAATCATTACTGATAAATCGATTATACCATGCATTTTCAATAAGTCAAGCTAAAAAATATAATTATCCCGGTTTACATTTCCCGCGCGTTGCTGTATTATGTATTCATTAAAAATAAGGGGGAATTGCGATGTACGCACAGCAGTATCCTAATTTATTCAAACCGCTGAAGATCAAGAACGTCCTGATAAAAAACAGGATTATGTCGGCTCCGAACATGCTCTTCCAGACGATTGACGGCCGCCCGAACGACTTCTATATCGGCTATATAGAGCACAAGGCGCGCGGCGGCGCGGGCATAGTCACGCTCGGCGAGGCGAACGTCTGCGACGGCGGCAACCACACCCCGGGGATGGAGACGACGCTCGAGAACATGGCGCTGTACGCGGAGATGGCGGCGGCGATACACGAGCACGGCGCGGTGGCGAATGTGGAGCTCACCCACGGCGGCGCGAGTGCGAAGCCGCAGTTCAACAAGGATTCGTACAACATCGTCTCGCCCTCCGGCGGGGTGAATCCGATGACCGGGGCGACGGTGCGGGCGATGACCGCGACGGATATGGAGCGCGTCGCGACAGCTTTCGCCGACACGGCGGAGTACTATCTGCGCGCGGGCTTTGACACGGTGCTCGTGCACTGCGGACACGGCTGGCTACTGACGCAGTTCCTCTCGCCGATCGTAAATCAGCGCACGGACGAGTACGGCGGAAGTTTGGAGAACCGTATGCGCTTCCCGCTGTACGTGCTGAAAACGATACGTGAGCGCGTCGGGCCGAATCAGGCGCTGACAATCCGCGTCTCGGGGTCGGAGCGTCGGCCCGACGGCTTCACGCCGGAGGATATCGCGACGTTCCTGTCCTACGCGCAGGAGTATGTGGACATGGCGGAGGTGTCGTCGGAGGCGCTGCCGTATACGTTCGCGACGCCGTTCATGCCGTGGGGGCAGAATGTGGAGCTCGCGGAGACGATAAAGAAGTCCGGCAAGGTGACGATACCGATTTTCACAATCGGCTCCATTCTCGACCCCGCGCAGGCGGAGGAGATAATCGCCTCCGGCAGGGCTGACGGCGTGTCTATGTCCCGCGCGCTCATCGCCGACCCGTACCTGCCGAAAAAGGCGCTTGACGCGCGCACGGACGAGATCAGGCCTTGCCTGCGCTGCCTCAACTGTACGGATTCCGACAACGTCGCGCGCCATTTTGTGTGCAGCGTGAACCCGCTCGCCGCGCGCGAGTCGCGCCTCGGCTTCGGCGAGGATATCGGCACGGCGAAGCATCTGAAAAAGGTGCTCATCGTCGGCGGCGGCCCCGCGGGAATGCAGGCGGCGATAACTGCGTCGGAGCGCGGACACGAGGTCGTACTCGTCGAAAAAAACGCCGCGCTCGGCGGCTGGCTGAAGTTCACGGACAAGGACGAGAACAAGACGGATCTGCGCCGTTTCAAGGAATATCTCGTGCGCAAGACGAACCGCTCAAACGTGAAAATCCTGCTGAACACCGAGGTGACGGACAGGCTCATCGAGAGCGTGCGCCCGGACAACATCATCGTCGCCACGGGCAGCGCGCCCGTCGTCCCGCCCATCAAGGGGATAGAAAAGGCGCGCCACGCGTCGGACATCTATCTTGACGACAATTTTGCGGCGGGGGAGAACGTCGTGATCATCGGCGGCGGGCTCATCGGCGTCGAGGCGGGGCTGAACCTCGCGAAGCTCGGCAAAAAGGTCACGGTGCTCGAGATGCTGGACGACTACGCGGTGGACGCGAAGAACGTGTATAAAATCGGACTCATCGCGGCGGTTGAGAGGACGGGAGTCAACGTCGTGACGGGCGCGAAGGTGCTCGAGGTCACGGACGGCGGCGTTACATACGAAAAGGACGGCGCGACCGTCGTCGCGGCGGGGGACACGGTGCTCTACGCCGTTGGAATGCGCTCGAACGAGCTGGCGTATTTCGACCTGTACAGCAAGGCGCCGTTCGTCGCGCTCGTCGGCGACGGGAAAAAGGTCGGCAAGGTGGACGGCGCGGTGCACGGCGGCTTCTTCGCCGCTCTCGACGTCGGCGAGATATAAAAAAATCGGCTTGACAAAGCCGACAACAAGCAGTATAATTAATGCATAAAGAGCGGCGCTGCCGATAGACGGGGTTTGCCTCTCAGAATATCATGCTATAGAAATAGCCGACACTTTGTGAGAGGGGCGGCTATTTCTTATGTATCTGAATGAACAGACCCACAATGCCGATGACAACCAGACAAAAAGCAAAAAGCTCAGTCCAATAAACCATAAGCATCTCCCCCTTTGCGGAGAGAGGAAACACCCGCCTACCGTTATGGCAGCGCCGACGGGATTATAGCATATTTTGCAAAAGGCTGTCAATGGCGGAATTTCTGCCCCTACATCCTTCCCTTATACCACCGCCACGCAATTCCCCACACAATCATGCTCGCCCCGTACGCCGCTATGATTATGTACATGCCGGTAAAATCACTGCGCAGGTAGAATGCCACCATCAGAACCGCGAGCACGATAAGCGTCGCGCTTTGCGCCGCCGCCTGCGATTTCAGCATAATCTGCGCGTTCCGCTCGTCCTTGACCACGAGCTGAAACTCCCGCTCCCGTGCCGGGTCTTTTTTCATTTTGCGCCGCCACAGCACGACCGCCACCACGCCGCCCACGCCGCCGACCACCATACACGGAATCGCAAGCCACAGCACCCGCCCGTTCCCGTCAAGCGCCGTCTTTACACACAGCAGCGCAATCATAACCGCCGCCGTGACCGCGAGTATAACCGCGGTCAGAACCTTCTTTTTGTTAGTCATTCGTTCTCCTTTTCTATTATAAGTATACTATAACACGTCGCCCGCCGCGCGTCAAACAAGCGGGCATAATGCGGCTCAATATTGCATATTTATCCACACAATATCCGAATTTAATTCAATTTTGTGCAAATTACCTATTGCATTGTCGCGCCCGTGGTGCTATAATCGCGAATACATTACAAAAAATAAACGGAGGGATAACCA